>NZ_JAVIJF010000022.1:0-125100 GCF_033977145.1 Mesorhizobium montanum
ACCTGAATCAATCAACAGGTCGGTTCGAAGCGGCCGCTCATGATCGCGTGAAATCCCTGCTCACGATCAAATGAAATGAGCGCTCACCATCGCGTGAAATGGCTGCTCACAATCAGCGAAATGCGCACGCTATTTCGAAATGGGCTATGACGAAATAGATCCTATCTCAAAAAGATGCCGAAGACAGGCAGGGGCGTTTCGATGGAGCGACGTTTACAATGATGCTAGGACGACGGAAAGCGAACGTCGTGTTTTGGACGAGGCGGCAACCTTCGGCTCGAGGTCAGGCGTCAGCATTCCCTTGCGAGGGCCCGAATCCAGCCTCGCGATCATGAGTTTTGCTCGACCCGAGCCACAGGAGCTTCAAGATCAAACCCTGAGCTACCTTGGGAGCACTTGCCGTCAGCTTGCTCCGTCCTACCATCAGGCCTCGCCCCGGGAAGATGTCTAGCAACCCATCCCGAATGACACAGGTTTGTCGAATCTGTCACACATCGCGTCCAACTCGCTTCCTGCAGCGTTTTGGTCAAGTTCTTGAATCATAATTTCAAAAGACGCTTTTACGCTCGCTTCCGCCAGTTGGCATGAGTTTTGACCTCCCAAGGCGAAACGGCGCGAACTGCTATTTCACGTCGCGGCCGATGTGGCCGTCGCCTGACCGAGGAACTAAATTCATGTTGGCTCTGCATCGAACACATTGCGCGCGCTCAAGTCGACCGAGGCGCTGGCACTCTGGCGTGATCGATAGCCTCGGCGATTGAAGCTGGTTAGCAAATTAACCGATCGGCCTGGCAGTGCTGCTTGCGCAACCTGCGCCGATGTCACCAAGCGAGGTAGGGCTGTAGATGAAGCCATTGGTCTTGATCTGCTCACAAGACGCCGAGTTCTACCTATTCCTCAGCCACATTCTCGAAGTCGACGGCTTCTCGGCAGAGCTCATCGACGTGGAAGACGCGGTTCCCCAGGCCGCGGAGCGGGAGCCGCAGGCAGTCGTCCTGGACTGCCTGCCGGCTGGTGCCATCGGCCCGACGATTTGTGCGCGGCTGAAGAGCGAGGTGGAGGCGGGTGCAGTGCGTGTCGTGGCCCTGATCGCGCCAGGCGCCGAGCATCAGCATGTGGAGCTCATAAAGACAGGCATCGACGAAAGTTTCATGCGGCCCTTCGCGCCTGCCAAGTTGCTCGCCTATCTGCGCAGGGAACTCGCGGTAGCGCGACTCGGTCTCAATGGCAGGAACGGTCGGGAGTCGCTGAACTGTGGCCCGCTCGAAATCCGGCTTGCCAGCCACCGCGTCAACTGCAACGGCGAGCAGCTCCATTTGGGCCCGATCGAGTATAACCTGTTGTGCTACCTGATCGAAAATCCCGGGAAAGTGTGTTTCCGCGACGAACTGGTCCACGCGGCTTGGCCCCACAACATCCATGTTGGCCCGCGTACCGTCGATGTTCACATCAGTCGGCTCAGGAAGACTCTAGCGCCCCATAACTTCATCCGAACCATACGTTCAGCTGGTTATGCGCTTGAGGAGCAGGAAGACTGAACTCCCCCGCCGACAAGCCGCCGACGCCGCGGCCCCGGGAGTCGGGGGAAGGATTTGGGCTGCTTATCGACGAGGCGCTTCACTGACTACTTGGTGACAGGGTTCATCACGTTAGACGCACAGGCAGGTGCCGTCACCGCTAGCTGGTCGAACAGCGGCAAAGCTGGCCATCCTTGTTAGTAGCGATCATAGATCCCGTCGACCAATGCACATATATGCCTCTGCCCCGATTGTTGTCGTGGTATCAATGGCTGTTTTCTTACAATAATCGAAACAAACCGACCCTAAAGTCGGTTGATCCACATGTTTCGTCGCTGAGAATCTTCAAATTGATAAAGGCTTTCGACCACCTGGCACGTGCCTTGCTGGGTCCATTAAGTTGAACTGCCAATCACGCGCGTGGGCCCGCCTGCGCTTCCACAATTCGAAAAACCGATGAGCCTGCCTTTTGCGCCCCGGGATAGATGTGCCCAAGCACGATCCGTGCCATTCTCCACCGATTCCGTTTTGGACACACCTCGCAAACCGATTCCGTTTCGGAAGCGCAAGACCTGTCTCGGGATCGGCCTCGATACGGGCATCGGGCTTCCGGCAGGCAGCAGACCGTGCTGGCCATGAACTTTGGGCAAACTTCGCCTGCGCACGATGCGCCGGAGGGTCGATCGGTGGGAACTGGAGACCCTCATGCCTATAGGTTCCCGTCCAACCGGATCTCGTCTCCATGATGACGCGGATCTTTCCGTATGCTGCAGTGGGATGGTGTCTGCTCCTGACTACGACCATCGGGCAGACCGATCTTCTTACCGAGGCGAAATCGCTATTCGGTCCAATTCCAAGGTATCCCCCAGCCTTGGAGCCGAATCCGGCAACCACGGAAAAGCTCGAACTGGGCAAGATGCTCTATTTCGAGACCCGAATCTCCAAAGCACACAATATCAGCTGCAACACCTGCCATAGATCGGGCGCGGCGGAGCCGATGGCCGCTCCACCTCCTTGGGCCACGATTGGCAGCATGGCGGACGGAATGCACCAACCGTGCTCAACTCGGTATTCAATACCGCTCAGTTGTGGGATGGACGCGCTGCTGACCTGAAGGAGCAAGCCGGTGGTCCCATCGCCAACCCGGTCGAGATGGGAATCACCCCCGGCGAAGCAGTGGTGCAGCTCAAAGGCATCCCAGGCTACGTCGACGCATTTGACAAAGCCTTTCCAGCCGATAGCGATTCCGTCACTTACGACAACATCGAGCAAGCCATTGCCGTATTCGAGGCTACGCTGATCACGCCCAACGCACCGTTCGACCGTTATCTCGAAGGCGACGAAAACGCGCTTGCCGCCGAACAGAAGGAAGGCCTCGCGCTTTTCATCGACAAGGGTTGCTCGTCCTGCCACCACGGCACAAACGTCGGCGGTGGCATGTATGCGCAGTTTGGCGTGGCCGAGCGGCCTGGCCAGCAATTGCTGCCGCCGGCGGACAGGGGGCGGGCGGAAGTTACCCAGAATCCGGACGATCCCTAGCTTGAGGAACGTCTCTCTTACGGCTCCCTATTTTCACAGCGGTCGGGTGTGGGACCTTGGGCAAGCGGTCACGGTGATGGGCAGGGCACAGCTCGGCATTCGACTCACACCCGAGTCAGTGGCCGAGATCGCTGCGTTCCTGAAAGCGCTCACCGGAGACCAGCCGCAGCTCACATATCTGAACTTGCCCCCAAGCGTCGCCACGACACCGAGGCCTGCCCAGCGACTACCGGTCGATGAAGGTCAGCGCTAACGAGAATCGTGCTGCTGTGGGCCTGGTGGCCGGTGGCGAAGAGCAGGCGGCCATTGCGGTAGATCTGCTTGCGAAAGCCGACGTTGTGGCTGTGAGCTTGCAGGCTCTGTCCGAGTTCGCATGGATCCTGGCCGGCCTGCGCAGGAGCTCCTCGTAGACGGGCAGCAGCCGTGGCGGGAGCGCGATTGGGTTGAAAACCTTCCTCAGGCGACTTCGCCAAGGTGAGAAAGGTAATCGGTCCAAGCGGGACCGGGCGAGTGTGGATGCCGAGCGCGCTGGCCTCGAGGAAATAATCGACCGGTTTCGCCCACGAGAGGGCAAAGCTCTGACCGTCCGTGAGTTCTGGCACAATGTAGTGATGGTTGATGTCGAACCATTTGGTCAACGTCGACACGAAGGCCGGCCTTATCGCGAATCTGTCCTTGCCACGGATGATCCCCGCGCGGACTTCAGAAAACTGCTCCTTCAGCGTCCTTTCGTCACTAGAGGCGGTAGGTGACACCCGCGCCTATCGGCCAGGGATCGAGGGCCGCCTTCCCGTCAGCTGGCCGCCAGCCACTGTGACTTCGAAGTCTGGTTTCAGCAATAGCTTCTTCACGTCAGTTGACGCCTCAGTGATGGCCCATCATGTAGTCGAACCCGACCTGCAGCGCAGTGCCGAACGTGTTCTTGACCTTGAGATCATCGGCGCTGCCGGCCTGCCTAAGATCACGCCGGCGCCGACATAGGGCTTGAAGCACCGAAATCGGTAAAATGGTACGGCAATGTCAGTGTGGGCGGCAGCAGCCATACCTTGCCGAGATTCCTCACTCCGCCGATCGAGCCTTGGCCTGTGATGTTGGCCTAGGTGGTGTTGAGGATAGCCGCGGCGCGCAGGGCAAAGGCTCTGTTGGAATGCCGTCGCGCATCTTTGGTCCATTTATCGGGTGGATGATTGCTATTCCAACAATCAATTTTACCGTCCGAATAAAATCGTATTAGAGGATCCTGAATTGCAGCGCGTTGGGTATCCTCGTCGTGATTGGTGCGTCGACTGAGGCTGCCGGAAAGAAGTCGGCGACGGCATGTGCGGGATTGTTGGTATCGTAGGGCAACAGCCCGTGTCCGAACGGTTGGTCGACGCCTTGAAGCGTCTGGAATATCGCGGCTATGATTCCGCCGGCGTTGCGACGATCACCGGGGGCGCCTTGCAGCGCAGGCGCGCTGAGGGCAAGCTCGTCAATCTCGAGACGAGACTGAAGGCAGAGCCGCTAAACGGCTCCATCGGCATCGCCCACACGCGCTGGGCAACCCACGGAGCGCCGACGGAAGGCAATGCGCACCCGCACTTTACTGGCGGTGTGGCCGTCGTTCATAACGGCATCATCGAGAATTTTGCCGAGCTGAAGGAGGAATTGACGGCGGCGGGAGCCGAGTTCCAGACCGACACCGACACGGAGGTCGTCGCGCATCTTGTGGCAAGACACCGCCAGGAGGGCATGGGGCGCGGCGAAGCCATGCATGCCATGCTGAAGCGCATCAAGGGCGCCTACGCGCTCGCCATCCTTTTTGAGGATGATCCGTCGAGCATCATCGCAGCGCGCAATGGACCACCGCTGGCAATCGGCCACGGCGACGGCGAGATGTTTCTGGCATCCGACGCGATCGCGCTTGCCCCCTTCACGAATGAAGTCACCTATCTCATCGACGGTGACTGGGCCGTAATCGGCAAGGGGGGTGCCGATATCTTCGATTTCGACGGCTACCCCGTAGAGCGTCCGCGTCAGACCTCCATGGCCGCGGCTTATCTGGCCAACAAGGGCAAACATCGCCACTTCATGGAGAAGGAAATCTACGAGCAGCCCGAGGCCATCGGCCATGTGCTCACCCATTATGTCAGCTTGATAGAGAATCGCGCCGATCCGGTTCCTAGCTTCGATTTTACCAGCATTCCGAGCCTGGCGATCTCTGCCTGCGGCACCGCCTACCTCGCCGGACTGATCGGAAAATACTGGTTCGAGCGCTATGCTCGCCTGCCAGTCGAAATCGACGTTGCGTCCGAATTTCGCTACCGCGAGATCCCGTTTTCGCCCCAGTCTGCTGCTCTTTTCATTTCGCAATCTGGCGAAACCGCCGATACGCTGGCCTCGCTGAGATACTGCAAGAAGCTTGGACTGAAAATCGGCGCCGTCGTCAATAGCGCCGAATCGAGCATCGCTCGGGAGGCCGACGCGGTCTTCCCAATCCTTGCCGGCCCGGAGATCGGCGTCGCCTCCACCAAAGCCTTCACCTGTCAGCTTGCGGTTCTTGCCGCACTTGCCATCAGCGCCGCCCGGACCCGCGGAACGGTAACCGAAAATGAGGTGCAGGCGCTGGTCCGAAGCCTCGCCGAAATGCCACGCATTATGGGCCAGGTCCTGAACAGCATCCAACCTAAGATAGAGCTTCTGGCGCGCGAATTATCCAAGTATCATGACGTCCTGTATCTTGGCCGTGGCACCAGTTTTCCACTGGCGATGGAAGGTGCGCTGAAGCTCAAGGAGATTTCCTACATCCACGCCGAGGGCTATGCGGCGGGTGAATTGAAGCACGGTCCGATCGCATTGATAGACAAGAACATGCCGGTGATCGTCATCGCGCCGTTTGATCGCTTTTTCAACAAGACCGTCTCCAACATGGAGGAAGTCGCCGCCCGTGGAGGGCGGGTTATCCTCATCACCGATGAAAAAGGAGCAACCGCATCCAAGCTCGACACCATGCACACGATCGTGCTGCCAGCTGTCGACGAGATTATCGCGCCGATGATCTTCTCGCTGCCCATACAGCTTCTTGCCTATCACACAGCGGTGTTCATGGGCACCGATGTCGACCAGCCGCGCAACCTCGCAAAATCAGTCACCGTCGAATAGGGAGACCTATCGCAAAAGCGGAAACTTTCTTGTCGCGGACCCATTGCTACATCGCAATTTTTTGATTTCCGGCCGGAAATTGCGTTGGATGTTTTGGGATGGTTACGGAGACCTGTAGGAAATCGGAAACTAACTCATTCGGTGCGGGAAGCGGCTAAGCCTCTGCGTCACAAAAATTAAGGTGCATAGGCCGTAAATTGAAACCTCCAAACTTCGGTTGAAGCGCTTGGAGGGCGGGGTGGCGCGCCAGCAGAACTGCGAGGCTAGTCTCTTGCTAGATTACGCGAATGTGGGCGTCCGCGCGCCGACTGACATCAAGATCACCTGAAACCGGTAAGTGGCGCCAACCCGTTTCCGAGTTCCGGTAACTAGACTGGGACGCCAAGGGGAAAACCGCCCTTAACGGGATGCACATGCGACATTTCGATTGCCCGCGCTTTCCTAAACAGCTGTCACTAGGAGGAAGGAAGCTAGTCCTTGGCATGCGCCTACAGCAGCCCGGCTTGCTCGGCCTCGCGGCGCAGGTTCTGGCGCGGGCGCGGGCCGATCTGCTGGATCACGAGGCCGGCGACCAGCGAGCCGAGATCGCCGCACTCCTTGAGGCTGCGTCCGGTCGTATAGCCGTAGAGGAAGCCCGCGGCGTAGAGGTCGCCGGCGCCGGTCGTGTCGACCAGTTCCTTGATCGCAGTCGCGTTTATGGTGACGGTCTCGTCGCCGCGCACGATCACCGAGCCTTTCTCAGAACGGGTGACGGCGGCTATTCTGCAGTCCTTGCGGATGGCGGCCAACGCCTCCTCGAAAGAGGAGGTCTGGTAGAGCGACTTGATCTCGTGGCTGTTGGCGAAGACGATATCGACCGTGCCGGAGCGCATCAACTCGAGGAACTCGTCGCGGTAGCGGTCGACGCAGAAGGAATCCGACAGCGTCATCGACACCTCGCGCCCGGCCGCATGCGCGAGCCTCGCGGTCTGCCGGATCGCCTCCTTGGCGCGCGGCGGATCCCACAGATAACCTTCGAAATAGGTGACCTTGGCGCCGGCGGCCTTGTCGGCCTCGACGTCTTCCGGCCCGAGTTCGACGCAGGCGCCGAGATAGGTGTTCATCGAGCGCTCGCCGTCCGGCGTGACGAAGATCATCGAGCGCGCCGTCGGCGGTTCGCCCTCGAGCGGCCCGGTATCGAAGGCCACGCCCTGGGCGTGGATGTCGTGCGTGTAGATTTCGCCCAGCGCGTCCCTCGACACCTTACCGAAGAAAGCGGCCCGTCCGCCGAAGCTCGCCACGCCAGCCGCCGTGTTGCCGGCGCTGCCGCCCGAAGCCTCGATCGCCGGTCCCATGCGGCTGTAGAGTAGCTCGGCGCGCCTCGTGTCGATGAGGTTCATCGCGCCCTTGATGATGCCGTTGGTCTCTAGGAAAGCCTCGTCGCACTGGGCGATGATGTCGACAATGGCATTGCCGATGCAAAGCACGTCATATTCCGGCATCAATGTCTCCGCCAACGACAACCGGCTTTCTGCCATGCCGGCCGGGCGCGATCAGTTGGGATGGGCTTTCAGCATGGCAATCTATTCGGCACGAGTCTCGCGGCGCTGCGAGCCTTGCATCGCGCCCTAAGTGCAAGCCTCTCCCAGGTAGACGCAGGCTCTTCGCACCCGAAGTGCTCATAGGCCGCGGCTTTGTGACCGGAAATAGATGCACCCGGCTTGACCTTGCGGACCTCAAACAGCCTTTGGGATTCCTACCATTTTTAGCGATTTGGTGTTGCAAAGCCTCTGTGAATTTTCTGGAAGCGTCTGTTACAACGCTCAACCGAAACGCAACGCTATGCCTGAGACGATCCGAGGTGGTAGCCGGCTGATGGTGCCGCGCGACGGGCGGTGCACCTATTTGACCGGTTTGCGCACTGCCGTCTGGCTGCTCTCAGTTGATTAACCGTGTCGTGAAGTAGATAACAGGTGCCCACCTTGCCGTTAAGACAGAGTGCGCGGAGACCCGAGAGGGATTGCTGGCTTGACGTTGCAGCGCCGGCAAAGTCACGCGACTGGCGCGACCATTTCCGGTCAATCTCGCCAACGCGGCAGCGCGATAGGAAAATTCCCTACTCTGCTGCCGCTCAGGCGCAACAGTCCCTGTTAGGTGGAGGCTTGTCGGGCGTCTGTGGGAATGTTCCAGATATGCATTCATCGATGGCTTTCTGGCCTCGACAGTCAGATACGAGGCGTAAGCCTCCACTCGTCTAATCCCTGGCCTCCACAGCATTTCCAACTTTGGGTTTACGCCAACGACGTCGATCGAACGGGAACATAATGTAATCCCGCACGGTCAGCGGCTCGGGCTGGTTTCGCATGCCAACCTCCGGCCACTCATTCTTTTTTGGCCAGTATGCCGTCAGAAAAATCGTATCCCAGAGGGTTGTGAAAAACCCATAGTTTCGGTGCCGGTGATGCGATTCCATCGAGTGGTGGATGCGGTGGAATTTGTTGTCGCCAATGATGTATCGAAGCGGCCCAAGATTGATGCGGGTACTAGAGTGCGAGAGATGGGCCTGGAATGTAATCAGCGTCATGGCAACGATGGGCACCACGCCAGATTCAAAATGGATCAGAGCGAGTGGCAGTGCTACCAGCGCTGCGTAAACGAGTGGTTCGGAGATGTGATGATTGCAATTCCACGCCGTCAATTCGCGGATCGAGTGGTGCGTAGCGTGAAGCCGCCAGAGGAATGGAACAGCATGCTGAGCGCGGTGCATCCAATAGTAAAAGAAATCGCCAGCAATCGCTACTAAAACCCCGGAAAGAACCGCCATTCCACTGCTGACGATTGCGTTGTCAGAGTGGAGCAAGGTCGCGAAATTGATCGTTACCAGCGGCTTTACTCCTAGCCAGGCCAGACCAACAGCGAAGAAGTGCCAAACAAACGCACCCAATCCGAGCCGAATAAGCCAATTCCGCACGCCGCGAGCGTATGAGGCAAGACTGTATCGATAGGCCGGAAAGGTGAACTCCAGCGCGGCGCAGATGGTCGCGAAGACCACCACCAGCTCGAGCGAGTTCACGAAGATCTGCGATATATGATTAAAATCGAGAATTTGCATTTGTTTGCTCCGGCGATCGTTCAAGCTGCAGGTCGGAACATCGAGGCAGTCATTTTCGTCATCAGGGCGAATCCAATCGTTAGTAGATCTCCGGCGCGGCCCGATAAATTCGAGGTCGGCACCCGAATTTGTATCCGCGCAGAAAGTACCAATTGCACGTAGCGGTCATGCAATTTGCTTTTCGTGCGCATTCAGCGGTGATTATTCCGTCGGTGCGCGGGGCATCGCCGGAGCGGACTATGCGGGGTTCTCTTGGATTGGTAAAATCGATTGTTTGGATGAGACGTATCCGTTTCCTAAATGGTCGGAAAAGACCCTTGGGCGAGTTTGCTGCCCGAGGCAACAGACTATGCGTCACTGTTGTGGCGGCAACTTGCCACGGCAAAAGAGCGTTGCAAAATCAGCGTAAGCGTCACGAGCACCGCACCGCTGGGCAGTTGGTTGAGGCAGGTCAGATGCGGGCTGCATCGCGGCGCTCACAATCAGCAGCTCGGCGCGCAGGGTGTCGACGAGGGTCATGGCGACTTGCTAAATTTTAATGCAGGCTTTTTCGAGAAGTCCGCGTCGTGCGCGATGATTTCGAACAATGGCATCGCCGATGGTTCGCCAACGGACTCCGGCCTTCTTCCATGCCGACCGGCTGAGGTCTGGTCATAGAAGGGTGTTGCGCATCCTTTTGGCGCCGGGTTTCAAGGTGCGGCGAGCCCTGCCTCGCGCCGCAAGTCGTCGGCTCTGTCAGTCCTCTCCCAGGTGAACTCGGGCTCTTCGCGACCGAAATGACCATAGGTCGCAGTCTTGCGGTAAATCGGGCGTAACAGATCGAGCATCTTGATAATGCCCTTCGGTTTGAGATCGAACAACTTAGGAATGAGCTGCTCGATTCTTCTTTCCTCGACCCTTGCTGTCCCGAAAGTATTGACCATGACGGAAACCGGACTGGCCACGCCGATCGCGTAAGCAAGCTGCACCTCGCAGACGTCCGCGAGTCCACTAGCCACCACATTCTTCGCAACATATCGGGCTGCATAGGCAGCCGAGCGGTCAACCTTGGATGGGTCCTTGCCTGAAAAGGCGCCGCCGCCGTGACGCCCCATTCCGCCATAGGAATCGACGATGATCTTGCGTCCGGTGAGGCCGCAGTCGCCGCGGGGCCCCCCGACCACGAACCGCCCTGTTGGATTGACCAGAATTCTGATGCCTTCCGTGTCCAGGTCGGTCGGCAGGACCGGCTTTATTATTTCCTCAATGACGCCCTCGCGAACCGTCTCTTGCGAAACCTGCTCATTGTGTTGCGTCGACACGACGATGGTATCCAGGGCGACGGGGCGCAAGCCCTCATAGCGCACGGAGACTTGGGATTTCACGTCAGGGCGCAACCAGCTTAGCTGTCCGGCCTTGCGGACATCTGCCTGCCTTTTCGTCAAGCCGTGGGCGAGTTGGATCGGCAAAGGCATCAGAGTATCGGTCTCGCGGCATGCATAGCCGAACATGAGGCCTTGATCTCCTGCTCCCTGTTCGAGATCTTGTCCCCGACCTTCGTCAACCCCTTGGCTAATGTCGGGTGACTGCTCGGTGAGGGCATGAATGACGGAGCAACGCCGGCCGTCAAAGCCAATCGCCTCATCGTCGTATCCAATATCAACAATCGTATCGCGGGCCACTTGGCCGTAGTCGACCGTCACATCGCTGGTAATCTCGCCAGCCAGAACGACGGTTCCTGTCTTCACCAAGGCTTCACATGTCTTCACCAGGGCTTCACAAGCGACGCGCGCCTTCGGATCGAAGCGCAAGACTGCGTCGAGGATTGCGTCCGAGATGTTGTCGGCGAGCTTATCCGGGTGTCCCGCGCCAACCGATTCGGAAGAGAAAACGAACTGCCTAGCCATGAAATGCCTCGCTTCGGGTGTTGGAGTTTGCATGGGGCATTTTGCTTAGCCCGACTTACCTGTCGGTGATGCCCGGGACCTCGAACGCAGCGCACAAGTCGGCAACGTCTTTTCGCACGCCGGCATGAACATCCGGATCGTTGGGCTGGCGACAGACCAGGTCAATGAAGGCAGCGATTTGCACCATTTCCCCCTCGCGCATGCCCATTGACGTCACTGCTGGCGACCCCAAGCGAATTCCGCTTGTAACCGCCGGATCGCGCGGATCCCCCGGCACCATATTAAAGTTCGTAATGATGCCCGCCTTTGATAATCGCTCGGCATAAGCCTTGCCCGACAGTGGTCGATCGCGCAGGTCAAGGATGAGCATGTGATTGTCGGTCCCCCCGGTAACCAGGTCATAACCTCGCTCAAGCAGCGCCTGTGCAAGAGCCTTGGCATTCTTGACGGTCTGTTCCCCGTAGATTCGGAATGCCGGGGTCGCCGCTTCCTGTAAGGCGACTGCTAGCGCAGCGATAACATTCATATGTGGCCCGCCCTGCAGGTGGGGGAAGACCGCGCGATCAATCCGCCTGGCGAGATTGTATTTGCTCTTCGGATGATAGAGCGCCTGATAACGATCTTCATTCCTCGACAAAATGAAGCCACCGCGGGGGCCGCGGATCGACTTATGAGAGGTGCTGCTGACGACGTCGCAATGGCGCACGGGATTCGGATGCGCTCCTGCCACAATCAGGCCGCTGATGTGCGCAATGTCGGCCACGAGATAGGCGTTCGCCTCCCGAGCAATTTCTGCCATTACCGCGTAATCAAAGACACGCGGATAAGCAGTTCCGCCGATCCAAATGAGCCGCGGCCGTTCCCGCTTAGCTGTCTCGCGCAAGAGGTCGTAGTCAATTTGCTGGGTCTTTTCGTGTAGTCCATAGGGGACTCGTCGGTAGTCGGTTCCGGAAAAGTTGATAGCCCAACCATGGGTCAGATGACCCCCTTCCGCAATGGGCAAGCCCATGACTTTGTCGCAGGGCTTCAAAAGCGCGCGATAGACAGCCTGATTGGCCGGCGAGCCAGAATAGGGCTGGACGTTGGCGTGCTCGCTTCCAAACAGCTTCTTCAAGCGCTCGATGGCGAGGTTCTCAAGCTCATCGACGATCTCGTTTCCCGCATAGTAGCGCGCACCTGGGTACCCCTCGGCGTACTTGTTTGTGAAAATCGACCCAGTCGCTTCGAGCACCGCCGAGGAGGCAAAGTTTTCAGAAGCGATGAGTTTGAGCGTCGTGCGCTCCTGTCGCTCTTGTCTCAGGAGCAGTTCGTGAACGCAGCTATCAACCGAGGCTAAGGAAGAGCGTCCGTAAGTGTCGGGCTGCGCGATGGCGCGCTCGCCAGAGTTGTCCATCATGGGCTCGCGCTCCAATCTATTTCACGATCAAGCAGGCTGTCCCCTTCGGCTGCTCGTTTCGCATCGCTTCGAGTCGTTGTAAGTCTCGTTCATGATGGCCATCGCAGTGGGGCAGGAGATCGACTAGCAATTGGGCCAGACCACTGTGCTTGTCTCCTGGTTTGAGATGATAGGAGCGCCACGGGCGCTGTTCGTCGCAGCAAAGAAAATCGGCTCTCGCGAGCAGCCGGACGTGTCGCACAACGCGATCGCGACGCAGATCCAAAATGTCTGCCAGCTCGCAGACTGTTAGGTCCGCATGCGCGCAAAGGCCCAGGATTCGAAGGCGATCAAAATGCGCTGCCGCCCGTAGGCGACTGACCAGTGTCATCATTGTTCAGCATCAAGCCACATTGGAAAGAATGGACACTCGTTGCACTGAATTTGTCATTTGGCGTTCTCCGCAGATGTTGCAGCTTTCGACCCAATTATCTCGTTGCTTATATCACCAACCAGACACTCTGAGCGGTCGCGTTGATACGTACTTATTTCCACGCATGTAATTGTTTCGAACCGACAGTTGATTGATTTGGAGCAACCATGACGGGAGCTCTTCTTGCCATTGCCTTTAGTCCTAGATTTCGTGCGGTTCGGCGGTCGCAGAATAGGAAGGACCGCGGTTTTGAGTCCTCTGGCTGACCTGATACGTTGAGATAAGCCTACCAATTTTAGCGATTTTGGGTTGCTAAGAGTCTATGAATTTCTTTGAAGAAACTGTTGCAATGTCTGCTCCCCGAGATGCCGATCAAGATGGGCCGAGCCGCATGGTTTCAAAACAATGGGGCAACACGATCGGGATGGAAGAATGCCGAAAAAAGCATCCTTGCGTCGAAGCGCTCCGATCGAGGTACGGGGCCTGCGGATTTTGGGCAATTGAAGACGTGCTCGACAAGATCAAGGCCAGCAGTCGCAACAGCGCTGAGATGAGCTCATAGGGCGTGAAAGCGGTTGATGGTGCTGCCCTTGGTTACGCTCCAGGCAGCGTGACCGTCGACGCCACTTCGAAGACGTCAAGCAGAATTGCCAGCCCGACGCCGCAGGCGGTCAGGATGAGGCCGGCCATGAAAATGCGGTTTGCGCGTTCGTAGACGTGGCGTCGCAGCGAACTGATGTCGAGCAACAGCGAAAGCGCCCGCATCTGCGAGGCTATGCCGACCAGGATTGGGACCACTGCGAACAGGTCGTAAAGTCGCCACGGCACCGGGTTTGCCGCCCAATGTGTGACGAAACCCAGCGAAAACGCCAGCAATATGCCGACGACGGTGATCGTGCCGTTCCGGAAGACGGTCTCGATCGGTTCTTCCTTGGGGTTGTGCTCGTCCAATCGCCTCTCTCTGCAGGTCTGCGCAGTCGTCGCCCAAATGTGAACTGATCCCCAAGATCCTTCGAAGACAGGAGATTGCCGACTTCGGGTTGGTCGCGTCATCGGGATTGATCAATGAGTCCACCTCTTGATACAGGAAATGAGCAAAACTAAGTCGGCATTGGCGCGCGATGCTGACGAAGGGGGCCAGTCCCGAGCGGGCCGCTATTGGCGCGCGATGTAGAGGGGAAACATGAAGTTCCGTCTGACAGTATCCTGGTCAGCGAGGCCGACGAGAAAGCGGCTGGCGGCATCATACAGGATATGGGTCGATTGAAAGCTCTGGAGCGTGGCCATCTGTGTTCAGGAGGGTCCGCACACTCGCTGTCAGCAAAGCAGCTCAAATGCGATCGCCGCCTTGCTCATATTCTGCGAGCCTCAAGGATCGCCGCCACTTTTGCATCGTTTAGGACAGCAATTGCGCTCGGCTCGAAGACGCGGCGACTTACGAGCGCTGCCGTGAAGAACACTTGCCATAGGGCATCCTCATGCTGACGGCTCGGGTTTGACGATGAACCATCCCACTCGGGAACTACACATCGAGCTCCCCGCCGCTTATTGTCGGCTGAACCGAAATCACCAATCCACGGACCAGAGCCACAAAAGCGGTCAGGATCCAGATGCTTTCGTCATGGGGCACCGGCCGGCGAACATGATCCTTCGAGGCGAAGCACGGGCGACTATCGCGAGCCCGATCCTCACATGGGGTTCTTCGAAATCTTTTCGAAGACTAGGAGCTTGGCCTGGAGCACGGCTTTCTCAATGGAATCCCCGATTGCCAGATACGCCGCTATCGCGCTGGCCAGGATACAGCCAGTGCCGCGCATCGATCCGGCAAGCCTGGGCATGTCGAAGCGGATGGGTTCCCGGCCGCGGCTCAACAGGATATCTGTGGACCTCGGCCCCTCCGCGTGGCCGCCCTTGACGAGCAGCGCCTGCGGCCCTTCCGCAAGCAATCGCCTTTCCTGCCGCAGCGCATCATCGTCGCCCGCGGCCAATTCCGAGCCGGTCAGCACCGCCAGTTCAATGAGGTTGGGCGTGACCAGGCGGCAAAGCGGCATGAGATCACGCTTCATGACGTCGATCGCACCCGGTTCCAGCAGTTGCCTGCCCGACGAGGAAGCCAGCACCGGATCGAGGATTGCCGGTATCTGTGGATTTTCGCGCAGCACGGCGGCTACGGCAGCGATGATCTGCGCAGTTGCGAGCATGCCGATTTTGATGGCCGCCACCGCGTTGGCCTGCAACGCCGCCCGCATTTGATCGGCCACCAGGCCGGGTGGCATGTGACGGATGTCCCCGACAGCGTGGTGCGTCTGCACCGTTACCGCGGTGACAGTAACGCAAGTGCGCAGGCCTATTGAAGAGATCGTCTCGATATCGCGCGCAATTCCGGCACCCCCGCTGGAATCCGATCCGCCAACGACAAGCACATTCACGTTTTGACTCAGCGCCATTGCTCCGTCTTTTCGATCCATTGCGCGGTGCGCGCTTCGGGATCTTGGTTCAGCGTTATGTCCGTCACCACCGCGGCGCTGTCGGCTCCGGCCTCGAAAACACCATCAAGCCGCTCGGGATTGAGACCGCCGATGGCGACCAGCGGAATGGGTGCGACGGCGTCCTTCCAGGCGCGAAGCCTCTCGAGCCCCTGCGGCGCCCATTTCATGGTCTTCAGGATGGTCGGATAGACCGGACCCAGCGCGACGTAGTCGGGGTCGGCTGCCATGGCCGTCTCCAGTTCGGCATGATCATGGGTGCTCAGTCCAAGCCTGATGCCGGCCGCCTGTATCTCGGGGAGGTTTGCGGTCCGCAGATCCTCGTGGCCGAGGTGGACGAAGTCGCAGCCCTCCTCGATGGCGAGGCGCCAATGATCGTTGACGATGAGCTGGCAATGATGCCGGGCGCACAAGGCTTTCGCTTTGCGGATTTCCGCGCGCAGCCCGTCCTCGTCCATATTCTTGATGCGGAGTTGCACCAGCCTGACGCCGAGCGGCACAAGCCGTTCGATCCAGGCGGCGCTGTCGACGATCAGATAGAAGGGATCGAGCTTCATGAAAAAACCGCCCTGCCCAATGTAGGCGTCGATGGCACGGCGACGTCGCGCGGCTCGAGCAGTCCCGAAGCATAGGCTTCGCGGCCGGCATCGACCGCCTTGCTGAAAGCGCGCGCCATGCCCACCGGGTCGGCAGCCTTGGCGACCGCCGTGTTGAGGAGCACGGCGTCAAAGCCGAGTTCCATCACTGTTGCCGCATGCGACGGCCGTCCGAGTCCAGCATCGACGATCAACGGCACGTCGGGGAGATTTCCTCGCATCGAGCGCAGCGCCATGATGTTGATCGGTCCGAGCGCCGAACCGATCGGGGCGCACCACGGCATCAGCACCTTGCAGCCCGCCTCGAGCAGCCGCTCGGCGACGACGAGGTCGTCGGTAGTGTAGGGGAATACGCTGAAGCCGTCCTCGCACAGGATGCGTGCCGCCTCGACAAGGCCAAATACATCGGGCTGCAGCGTGTCGTGGTTGCCGATCACTTCGAGCTTGATCCACGGCGTGCCGAAGACCTCTCGCGCCATCTTCGCGGTCGTCACGGCTTCCTTGACGGAATGGCAGCCGGCGGTATTGGGCAGCACCCTCACCCCGAGCGAGCGGATCAGCGACCAGAATTGCTCGCCGCCCCTGCCGCCGGCCATTTCCCGGCGCAGCGAAACGGTGACCACCGAGGTGCCCGACGCCTTGACCGCTTCGGCAAGGATCGCCGGCGAAGGATATTGGGCGGTGCCCAGCAGCAGGCGCGAGGCAAGCTTTGTCCCGAGAAGATCGAACATCGGCTAGCCTCCCTGCATGGGCGACAGGATTTCGATCCGGTCGCCATCGCTCAACCGGAATTCCGTCCGTTCGGCCGCGGGCACGACATCGCCGTTCAGCGCGGTGGCGAGCCAGCCGCCCTCATAGTCGAGTTCCTTCAAAAGGGCGGCGAGCGTCGTCGCCTCGACCTCAAGCGCTTCGCCATTGACGATCAGCTTCATTTTCAGACTCCAGGCCGGCAGATGAATTGCCGGCAGATGAATTGAAGAGAAGGCCGGCAGCCTGCTCGGCCATGGCCGGTGAAAGCAGGAAACCGTGCCGGTAGAGGCCATTGACCGTGATCGTGCCGTCCTTCCAACACTTCACCAGCGGCAGATTGTCGGGATAGGCAGGGCGCACGCCCACTCCTGTCTCGACGATTTCGGCCTCGCTGAACGCCGGATGGAGTGCATAGGCCGCATTGAGGAGCTCCATCAGCGAGCGGGCGGTGATCGGCCCATCGTGGTCGCTTTCGATCATGGTCGACCCGACCATGAAGTGATGATCGGCTCGCGGCACGATATAGATCGGATGACGCGGATGGAGGAGACGCACGGGCCGCGCGAGCGAGACATCACGCGTGCGGAGGAGCAGCATTTCGCCGCGCACGCCGCGCAGATCGTCGTCGGCCCGCGCGATGCCCGTACAGTCGATCACCTGATCGAAGTCGGAAAGGGCCATCTCGCCCGCCTCGAAAAGGAAGACGACGCCCATCGCGCGCAGCTTATCGACGAGGGCTTCGAGAGCCCGACGGGGATCGAGATGAGCTTCACCGGCAAAGAACAAGCCCTGGCGGAAGCGGCCGGCAAGATCGGGCTCGAGGGCGGCAATCGCTTCTTCGTCGACGGACTCGCAATTGCGCGTACGAGCCGCAAAACGCGCGAGCTCGGAGGCGTCGCGCGCATGGGCGACGACGAGAGTGCCGGCCCTTCTCACGAGCCCGGGCAGTGTCCTTTCCCACCAGTCGGCCGAAACCTTGCCGAGCGTGACAACCGGCTCTTCAGCGCTTTCGCGTTCGCACCAAGGGGCGAGCATGCCGCCGGCGAGCCAGGAGGCATTGCCGCCTATCTGGCTCCGAATTTCGGCAACTGTGACCGACGCACCCCGCGCGGCCAATTCATGGGCGACGGTGAGGCCTGCCACACCGGCGCCCTTGACAAGGACGCTGCGCATGGCTCAGCGCGTCTCCTGATCTTTCTGCGCCAAAGCCTGTTTTTCCGCCTCGGGCGTTTCGACGGGCATATAGAGATCGCCGCCTGCGCGATATTTCTCCGCCATGGCCGCCATCCCCTCCTTCTGGGCTTCGGCGCGGATGTCGTGGGAAATGCGCATGGAGCAGAATTTCGGCCCGCACATCGAGCAGAAATGCGCCAGCTTGTGCGCCTCCTTGGGCAAGGTTTCGTCGTGGAACGAGCGCGCCGTTTCGGGGTCGAGCGACAGGTTGAACTGGTCTTCCCAGCGGAACTCGAACCGCGCGCGGGAAAGCGCATTGTCCCTGACCTTCGCCGCAGGGTGGCCCTTGGCGAGATCGGCTGCATGCGCGGCGATCTTGTAGGTGATCACGCCGGTCTTGACGTCATTGCGGTCGGGCAGGCCGAGATGTTCCTTCGGCGTGACGTAGCAGAGCATTGCCGTGCCAAACCAGCCGATCATGGCAGCACCTATGCCGGAGGTGATGTGATCGTAGCCCGGCGCGATGTCGGTCGTCAGCGGCCCCAGCGTATAGAACGGCGCCTCGCCGCAGACGGCGAGCTGCTTGTCCATGTTCTGCTTGATCTTGTGCATCGGCACATGACCGGGCCCCTCGATCATCACCTGGCAGTCCTTGGCCCAGGCGATCTGAGTCAGCTCGCCTAGCGTTTCCAGCTCGGCGAACTGCGCGGCGTCGTTGGCGTCGGCGATCGAGCCCGGACGAAGCCCGTCGCCGAGCGAGAAGGACACGTCGTAGACGCGACAAATGTCGCAGATCTCGGCGAAGTGTTCGTAGAGGAAGCTCTCCCGGTGATGGTGCAGGCACCATTTGGCCATGATCGAGCCGCCGCGCGAGACAATGCCCGTGACCCGGTCGACGGTCAGCGGGATATAGTGCAGCCGCACGCCGGCGTGGATGGTGAAATAGTCGACGCCCTGCTCGGCCTGCTCGATCAGCGTGTCGCGGTAGACCTCCCAGGTCAGGTCTTCCGCGATGCCGCCGACCTTTTCCAGCGCCTGGTAAAGCGGCACCGTGCCGATCGGCACCGGCGCATTGCGCACGATCCATTCGCGGATGTTGTGGATGTTGCGGCCCGTCGACAGGTCCATCACCGTGTCGGCGCCCCAGCGGATCGCCCACACCATCTTCTCGACCTCTTCGGCCATCGACGAGGTGACGGCGGAGTTGCCGATATTGGCGTTGATCTTGACCAGGAAATTGCGGCCGATGATCATCGGCTCGCTCTCGGGATGATTGATGTTGGCGGGAATGATCGCCCGTCCGCGCGCCACTTCGTCGCGCACGAATTCCGGCGTCACGAAGTCGGGGATTGCCGCGCCGAAGGCTTCTCCGTCGCGCTCAAGCTTGCCGCGCAGGGCCTCGCGGCCCAGATTCTCGCGGATCGCGACGAACTCCATCTCGGGCGTGATGATGCCGGCGCGCGCATAGGCAAGCTGGGTCACCGCCTTGCCGGCTTTCGCCCGCAGGGGGCGATTGCGGATCGGAAATTCCGGCGTCAGCCGTTCGCCGGTCGCAAATCCGTTGTCCTCCGGCCTCACATGGCGGCCGTCATAGGCTTCGACATCGCCGCGCGCCGCGATCCAGTCCTGACGAAGGCGGGCAAGACCCTTTTCGATATCGGTTTCGATCGCGGGGTCGGTATAGGGGCCTGACGGGTCGTAGACCGTCACCGGCGGCTCGCCGGCAGTCGGATGGACCGCGATCTCGCGCATGGGCACCCTGATCTGCGGATGGAGGACGCCGAATTTGTGGATCTTCCGCGAGGCCGGCAGCGGTCCAGTCGATACGGTCAGGGTCAAGGCATTCATTTGAGGCTCCTTTGCTCGTTGCATTGGAGACCCAGTTCGGTGCCGGAAGGATGAAAAGACGCTTTTGGTAGGCCTGCTTGAGACAGGTCTTCGGGCATGAACGCCCACAAGCGCTTGCACCGTCCCTACGCCAGTATGAACTGGATCAGGTTCAACGGGTCACTGCGCCGCAAAGCCAGCAGTATCTCAGCCCCTTGCCGGGACTCCCCTGGTGAATGCTTTCGAATTGACCGGGCCGCCGCTATCTTGTCAAGCGCCTTCAGGCCGCGGCGCTGATCGGCTGCTGATCAAACGGGCGGAAAAGTTCGCGCACATGGCGGCGACAGATCGCGCGCCCGAGACCAGCACGGGGACGCTTGCGCCAATTAGGCCGAAAGCTTCTTCTCCCGCCTGCGCCGCGCTGAGATCGGCACCCATCATCAAGTCAGCGGTCGCTATCTTCATGCCTACGCAGCAGAGATGGCATGGCGTGAGGACAACCGCCGTTGTAAGCAATGGCGAGCAGTATCTCGCCGTCGCCAACGCCTCGCTTAATCACCCAATCAGCCGAGTGTGGACTGGATATTGGCAGCGAAGCGTGGACAAAATTTAATCGCTTTTCGCATCGAAAATCGTCTAAACGGCAACCAAATGACGGTCGACGCATTTTAAATGCGTCTAAATGCACGTTGCATATTTGCCGAAAATTGACAAATATGTGCGTTGCTTGTATGGCGCCGCCACGACAGACGGCCCAAGCCAGGGACAGGACCGGGAGAACGATGATGCCAGAGAGAGGCTTGCCGAAGAGCGCTGAACGGTGCGCCCTTCCGCGCGACATTTCCAGATTTAAAAAGCTGTACGAAAATGGTCGCGCCGTTATCAAATCGGATCCTGACAAAACCCTCGGGTATGTGTCTACCGTCGAATTGGTAAACGAGACGGTGAAAACCGCCGCGTAACCCCGTTTTTTTATTTCCTTTTAGAGGGCGAAGGTTTACCAACCTTCGCCCTCTTGCTTTGGGGCTTGGAGTTCTCGCCTGTATGATTCCGTTCGATGAAAAGAAGTTGGATGAATGGCTCGCCGACTACGAATCTTTCAACTACGCTTTCCGCGAGTTCTGTTACGCCAATTTCAAAGTGCATGGACTCGAAGCCCATTTCATTCCGAACGTCACAAAGCAGATTCACGCTCAGTGGGTGGCCGACAACCAGCAATGGCTTTCAGAGGAAACCTCTGAAAAAACGACGCGGCTGTCTCACGTAAAAATTTGTGCCCTGCTCCTTTTTAATCTGAATTCAGAGCCCTTCTTGGGCAATTTCTTCGACCACGAATATAATGAGGACGTGCCGTACGATTTCAAAGGAAGCGACGAGCAGAAAGCCACCGCTAGGCAGGACCTAATCGACGGGAGGGAATCTATCCTTGCGCTCGATTTTTGCCTCCTAATTATTAATTGGTTCGAAAGAAATCGTACGGACCGAGCCATCCCATACCGCCAACCGATGACGGCCGATATGCGCCACGATTTGCTCAATTACCTATTGGGCGGTGCCGTCGACCGAAAGGGGCTCTATCTGATATTGAAGGCTATGTATTTGCGACCGAACAGGGGCGGCGCAGCCAATTAAAGGGCGTTCATTCTTCGGCGACGGTCCCAATTCTTGGAACTTCTTATGGCACTCGCCACCTTAGCGACCAAAGTGCGGTCGCCGGCATCCCATCCCTTCGCCTCGATGACGCGCAGGGCGATTTCCCGGTTGGTTCCTTGCGGTCCGACTTGCGCCATGAGGCGCGGCAGCTCCCGCCGCTTGAAGATATAGAGTGCTTGCCCTTGGGCTTGATGTCGCGCGGATCGCCGCGATATCCGAACAGGAACAGCACTGCGTCAACGTGTGCGATCTGGGCGCCGATCGCTTCGGCCTTGGCTTTACCAGATGTGAGAGCTGCACCCGCCAGTTCAGCACGATTTGCTACCAGTGCGGATATGACGTGCGGCTCACCCATACCGCACCATACGTACGCCATTCGTTGACCCGATTCTTTTTAGGTGTGAGCTAAATAATGCCGGAAGACTGTCAAATCACCGAGCTGAAAGTTCGATTCTTGCGATGATCACGCCGTTAATCGGCACCAAAGGTTTGCGCGTAGATCGCTTCGATCTGCCTTGCCTCATCATTAGTCAGCGCGGCGAATTCCTTTTGGCGGGCGCGGTTCGATAGCTGGCCGCCATTCTGGTGGAGGAAACGGAAGAGCAGATCGATCAGCCGCTCGGGCATGTCGATAAAGGCATCCACCTGTTGCCGGAACTGATCGTAGCGCTTCAGAAACGCGGTTTCGTTGGGAAGATCCCGTTCGATGGTTCGCTGAACGCAGGCATAGAGGAATTCGGCGTGCGGGGTTGCATCAAAGAAGCGGTAGAAATCCCCGGTGTCATTCAGTACCCGGACGTTGAATTGCGGCGTCGCTTCCCAGTGGACCAATGGCAGAAGGCGCCGGGAATAGCTCTCGAGCACGCGCCGGTACTCGTCTAGCTGGTCCAGGATCGCGGCCGAGACGGGAAACACAATTCCCGGCGGATTGAATCCGTGCGTGGCAAGGATGTGATGGATTAGATAGCGGTGAATACGGCCGTTTCCGTCCTCGAATGGATGGATGTAGACAAAGCCGAAGGCAAGGATAGCGGCGGCGATGACTGCATCAAGGTTTTGCGCGGGGCCTTGATCGAAGGCCTCCATCCCATCAATCAGCCGCGGCAGGTCCTCAGGCCGAGCGCTGATGTGATCGGGCAGGGGCATGCGATTCTCCCTGTCATGCTCACCGACGAAGCCTCCCTCCTTTCGAAAGCCAAGTCTAACGAATCGGGCATCGCCGAGGACAATTCTTTGCAGTCGAAGCAGCTCATCGCGATCAATCGGTTGCCGACCAGCTTCGGCGATAGCGCGGCCCCAGCGTTGGATGCGATCTTCCGGCGGGCGCTCGCCCTCGATCGCGTAGCTTGATCGGGAGTCTTTGAGCAAAAGAAAGGCGGCGGTCCGAGCAAGGAGGTCGCGCGGCACGTCCGCTACGATTGCCTCCGCGCGTCGCGGCAGCTCAAGGTCGATGAATTTTTCGAGCGTCTTGGTGCGGAATACCAGAGGGCAGAACTCAGGCGTACCGGGGAGATTTTCCTTTACGCGGTAGCGCGAGACGGTTTTCTCGGGTCCGGACCACTGCATCTCGGGATCGAGGACCGGAACATAGCGTCCGGCATCAGCATCTGGGAGATCGAGACGGGCGCCTGTCAGCCATTCATATAAAAACCAGATCCGGCGGGCATAACTGCCGCTCGGGCTTTCACGGACCAGCGCCTCGATCGGCGCGGGACCGGTCACCTGGAAGAGCCGCTTGAGGACGGCAAGGTCGAGCCCTTCGTACTTAAGCGCGAAGGTCAGGTGGCCTTCGAGGGTTGCATGTGGAGCATGGCGGGGCGTCATGATCCGCCAGCCATTCCGTTCGCTGATGCGATGATGCTGGCCGGTGGCGGACAACGTTCGCGGCAAGGGCACGGCGAGATCGTAGGCTCCGATCAAGGCGCTGTAGCCGGCCGGCGTCGCCGTCTCGGGAAGCCGAATTTCCTGAAAAACGATAACAGGGCCTGAAAATTGGTTCTGCTGCGCCGCTGCCACGAAAATTGGGGTCCCCTTCTTGTCCAAAGCGACTAGCAGTCTAGAAGTCTATAACCTATTCCCTGAAAATTGATGCTGCAAGCCACACTTTGCCGAAAACGGATTCTGCTGAGTGTCTCGCTCAAAGATTTCCGCCTACTCGGGCGACGACTGGCCGTCTCAACACAGGTGGCAGCGGCCGAACGTCATTGTCGGAGCGAAACGACCGCCGCGATGAGTAACGTCAATCCCGTTTCGGCGCCGCATTTGCGGGATCGTGAAATCGTCATCGACAAACGGTCACCTCGCGACCCATTGCCTGGACCGGCGGGAGAAACCGCCATCGCCTCAAGGAACTGGGCTACGAGGGCGGTGCTTGTCTGGGTAGTCGCTCACGGCAACTCGGTCTCAGTAATGCTGGACGCGTCGGGATTCCCCACGGTCGAACGCCGCCATGCGGCGGATCGGTGATGAAGCCGCTGCTCGGCCGCGTCCAACGACGTTGTATCTGAGCCGACGGCGAACCCAGGACTTCCTTGCAGGACCGAAACAGGCTCATGCGTGCCGCAGCTATGAGCGCCCGAGCATGAATGTCGCCTGCACATTCGCCCATGTCCGGATCTCGAACGTCATCCGGCCTGTGATCGAGGCTTCCAATCTCGTCTCTCTTCCATGCGATGCTCTCTTAGAGTGTTGCGGGATTGATCCCCGCTCAATTGCCTGGATGCAACTCTTCATCCGTTAAAACGAGCGTTGGAAACGCAGAATGCCGCCGACGCTGTCGTTTTTGTCGGCGTTAGTCCAGTTCACGTTGGAAGGGTTCACCATGCCGACGCCGAAGTCGCCGCAGTGGTCATAGTCGACCTCGGCTGTTACCGTGAAATCTGGAATGAGCGTATAGGCGACGTTCATGGCGACACCATAGTTCTTGAGCTGATCACCCGAGACCTGAAGGTTGAACACAGTTGTCTCGTTGAACTGGTAAGTGGCGCCAGCCCAGAAAGCCCAGTTGCCGCCCCAAGTTTTGTAGAAGCCGCGGCCGTGAGCGTCGATTGCGTTAGCGGAATCATCGCTGAGCTTGCCATTGGAGCCGTAGCCGAACATTCCGAATAGCGACAGCTCGTTGGTGACATTGACCTCGACGCGGATTTTGCCGGCCACCGATCCGTAGTTGCTATCATAAGCGGCAACACCGGTGATCGCGCCCCACTGTTGTGTGTATTTCAGGCCGCCGACCACGTGCGGAACGTAGCTATCGACGGAGCCGGCCACGCCTTCGCCTTCTTCAAGCGAGACCACGGCCGAAAAGCCATCACCGGCGTCAAAGTAGTACTGGATGACGTTGGTTTCGAAATCACCGTAGGGAACGAGCATCGGATTGAGCACGTTGCCGGGATAGCCAATAAACATGTCGAAGGCCGACCAGTCCTTGCCAATTCGAAGGTTGCCAAGCTGGATCCAGGCGAAAGTCAGGCTGAGGTCTCTATTGGAGGCATAGTTTTGAGGACTGCCCGGATCCGAATAATCGTTGCGGTTACCAAAGTTCATGCGGGTTTCGGTGTAGGTCTTCAACGTGCCCAACTCGGTTTCCCGGTTCGTCCAGGTCTTCACTGTGAAGCGGGCATTCTTCTTCCAGGTTGCATTGGTGCTGCCGCCCACGTGGTCGGTTGCCTTTGCCCCATCCAACGAGCCGACGTCACCCAAGGCGATGTCATAGCGGACATAGCCGCCGATGCGCAGGCAGGTTTCGGTGCCTGGAATATAGAAGAAGCCTGCGCCATAGACGTCGCAGATCTTGACGTATTCGCCCGCGTCTGGCTCGGCGTCGACGGCGCGGGCATCGGAAACGGCAATCAGGGTCGCAGCTGAGCCGAGAAGAAGACTCGTGAAGTTCATTTGATCTCCGTCAAACATATAAAAGAGGAAGGACGTCGAAGAGCGGACCCTTCGCTTATCCCCGCGATCTAAAAATGAGGCGCAATGCGCTGCGCCTTTCGCAGCGCGACGAACCCGTCATGACAACGGTTCAAGAACAAAGGCGATGAAGCTAAATGATATTATCAAAAGATAGGGGCATTTATAAATATGTGAATTGCTGCAATACAGCACTGTGAATTCCCCCTTTTTGAGCCAACCGCCAAAGTTATTTCCGCCAGTTGTGGGGAGACCCTCACAACGACTTCCACAGTTGCATACGCAAGTGACGTGCCATCCTGGCGACGCAGCTGTGGCTGACACTCAAGTGTGCCGGCGGACCTTGGTTCGCGCTTCCTTTTCATTTTGGCTTGAGATCAAGCCGCGCACGAAACGCCAGGGTTTTGAATGGTTCGCGTGTTCGATACGCGACAGGTTGCGTTCAAAGGCGACAGCTTTTGTTTGTTGTGAGCCTCGATATTGAGACATCATGCGGCGGCACCGCTCGGTACGTCAGGCGGGTGCCGCACGACGCTGAAATAAGTCATGAGCGAGACTGGGCATGTGATCCTTGCAGCATGGCCACGTAAGCGTCATTTCTGTTTTCTCGATTCAACTGAACGCTTGGCGATTTTGGCCAAGGACGAGATAGTGGACTTCGAGAACGGTCTTGTTCACATACGGCGGCAGCATCGCTTCGCGATTCGCGCGGTTGCTGTCGCATTCGATGCTTTTCTCGACCGAGCTCCCCCTAACGAGGCCTAGGTGCGACGGCAACCAACACGACTGCGGACGCCCGAGAACGGGTGCTGCCAACGTGTCGACCACCTTTGACTTCGCAGAGCATGGCGTGCTGCTTAGGTGATATAATCCTTCGTCCGGCTACGGTGATTGGGGTATGCGTTGCGCGCGAGTCTCACGGGTGCCGTACCCGCTCGCGAGATTCAGCCATGTTGTGGTAGTTGGCCGAGTCCGATCATGCAGCTTCTCTCAGGACTGTGATTGGTTCCAACGGCAACTTGGTGCTGGCGGTGCTTTCTCAGTTGAACTTGATGCTCGCCTGCCCGAACACGCCGTAGCGTTCAATCTCCCAATGCAGGATCTGCGGCCTACCACCGCCCGGCGTCTCGTCGAAATGAGCGGCGCCAGCAGCTCCCGCGCGCCAGTAGCGGGCGCCGACGCCGATGTTGAACAAATCCGTGACTTTGTAGTTCAACATTGCCTCGAGTTGGACGCCATGCCCGTTGCCGTCTTCAGGTTGCGGATTGATCTCTGGGCGCAGATGGTGCTGATCTTTGCCGTCAAGCCGCGTGAACAGCACCGCGACGTCACCGGAAAGGCTGAGTCGTTCGGTGAGTTGCGTCTGCCCGGCCAGGCCGAGTTGCAGCGAATGCCAATCATTATCCTGGCTGACGCCGCCCATATTGGTCGTAATGGCTGGGACGCAAATCCGCGGGTTGGCCGCCTGCTGCGCGCAACGGACGGCGTGGTAGCTCTCGTTCCAGAAATTATATCCTACATAAGCACCGATGCGGTAACGCGGCGTGTTCCAGAAATTATATCCGAGGTCGGCGGTGAAATACGTGATGCGACCGCTGTGCTGATCGGACAACGTCCTCGAATAGGGTTGTTTCAGGAAATCCTCGTCGGTGAGAGAACCCTGGGCGATCCCGGCCGCACTGAGGAAGCCCTTGACGAAGATGCCAGTCGGATTGTGGGTCGCGTTGAGGAAGATTTCGCCCGATAGGGCACCGAGATCGTTGTATGTGAGCCGCGACACCATCACCGCGCCGTTGGTGTTGTAAAGTTCCTTCGATGCTTCGCCGCTACTGTACCAGTAGCGTAGCCCGCCCTCGAGCGAAAAGACCGGGGACACCGCGCTGGCGACTGCCGCCGGCTCGGCGACCACCGGGGTGTCGGCAGCGGCGGCGCCCGCCGACAGATCGCAAAGCGCGACATATGTTAAAAGCACTCGCCGCATAGGCAGATTCTCCTTTGTGTTGATTTTCGGGTTCTGGCGCGGACATCCAGAAATTGGCCAGGTTGGACCGACTGCAGAGTTGGTCTCCAGGCAAGAGGATCATCCGTGGCAAAGTGCCTTGCAGCCTTTGGCCTGGCTATTTCTTGCAGTGCGGCCGCTTGCTTCTTCTGGGTCGGGAGGTCTTACGGTCAGCCTGATCCCAGCAGACAGCATGGTGCGAACATTGAAACACTCTGCGCGAGATGCGTTTAGCGACACTCGCAGCAACATGCGTGCCAAAGAAAGAACTCATTAGAGGCACGCCGATCGATCGCGGCATGTCCGATATTTGTCGCGCCTCGCACAATGCCAAGGCATCCTGTCGCAAATTGTCGGTGAGAGGGTTGCGGCATGAAAGCTCTTCAATTTCTGAGGAGCTCGTGACCTTCAAAGTCCGTCTGTTCGACCGATTCGCGAATGCCACGCAGGCAGACTTCCCGAGGTCGGGCCACGGCGCGGAAGCCCCTCTCGTGAATCCGGGCGTCCCCGCTGTGAAACGTCGCTGGGCGCGACCAGCGGCGCCGGCTCGTTGTCGGGTCTGACTGGTGGGGTGTCGGCCGGGTCAGGTTTCTGGTTCCGATTATTCGAGCGCGGCGGGATCGCCCGTTGGCTTTGTCTTGATCCACATCAGTCCACGTCGGATGCCATGCTTGCGCATGGCTGTTGCCACTCGCGTCGCCAACCGTGACTTCCGGCTCGCGAACGTGCAACGAGGCATCTCGCCCAGGCGTCCCGACCGCTAATTTGTGAAAGAACGACCGGTTCCCTTCAAATTCCTGCAAGGAATTCGACAAAATAGCGACGCCGCTTTACCCACAAGGCGTGGAGAATTGGTAACTGATTGAAATTTAAGCCACCGCTGCATCTGGCATGACGTTTGCTCTCTGCCTGTTAACATGTGAAGACGTTATACAAAATATGAAGACATTATAAAAAAAAATGCGTGCTCGATTCGATTTATTCGAAAGGCACGAAAATGAACATTCTTCTTTAGGAATGGAGCAAGACAAATGACAAGCATCATAACGACAGCAGCTTTGCTTATGGCATCGACGTTGGCGTTCGCATTGGACATAAAAGAAACCAACGATGTGCTAAGTATTGATGCTCGCAGGGGTGCCAAGACGTATCCGTGCAGCCGCCAGAAGGCACTCCCTCTGTTAAATGGGAAAGCGGATGCGTCTTCGTCAATTACTTGCCGCAAGTTCTCCAGCCTGCCTGAAGTGACGTGCATCTGACAACTATGCCAGACGCAATACGCGCCAAACACCCTTTTGCGCAGTGCTTAGCATGGTGCCGGCCCGAACCCTGGTCTCGCGCTTACGCGACAAAGCTCAAGCCCCGCGTTGGGAAATCACAAGCGTCACTTTGGGAAATCACAGGGGCCATGGCGTTCGGAAATTCTCCCGAGTCACTCCACCTCTTGAAACGTGAAAGGAGCAATAACCAGTTCGGCATGCGCGCGCGATGCCGCAAAAGTCGCGCGAACCCCTTTCTGGCCCTGAGGTCCGGATCCGGGGAGGCTCTCGCAATCTGTTTGTCCTAAAGGAGAACGATATGAAGTTCCGTCCATTGCACGACCGCGTACTCGTCCGTCGCATCGAGGCCGACGAAAAGACGGCCGGCGGCATCATCATCCCCGACACGGCCAAGGAAAAGCCGCAGGAAGGCGAAGTCATCGCCGTCGGCCCAGGCGCTCGCGACGAGAGCGGCAAGCTCACCCCCCTCGACGTGAAGGTCGACGACCGCATCCTGTTCGGCAAGTGGTCCGGCACCGAAATCAAGCTCGACGGCGAGGACCTGCTCATCATGAAGGAAAGCGACATCCTGGGTGTGATCGAGGTTTCGGCCTCGGCCAGGCAAGCCGCGTGACCGAAACCGCGTGACACAAACACTCAACAAGAACTGCCTATTCACAGGAGTGAACGAATGGCTGCCAAGGAAGTGAAATTTCATTCTGATGCCCGCGAGCGCATGCTGCGCGGCGTCGACATTCTCGCCAATGCGGTGAAGGTGACGCTCGGCCCGAAGGGCCGCAACGTCGTCATCGACAAGTCGTTCGGCGCCCCGCGTATCACCAAGGACGGCGTCACCGTCGCCAAGGAGATCGAGCTCGAGGACAAATTCGAAAACATGGGGGCGCAGATGGTGCGCGAGGTCGCGTCCAAGACCAGCGACATCGCCGGCGACGGCACCACGACCGCCACGGTGCTGGCGCAGTCGATCGTGACCGAGGGCGCCAAGGCAGTCGCGGCCGGCATGAACCCGATGGATTTGAAGCGCGGCATCGACAAGGCGGTGGAAACGATCGTCGCCAATCTGAAGGCTAACGCCCGCAAGGTGACAAAGAACGACGAGATCGCCCAGGTCGGCACCATTTCGGCCAATGGCGATGCCGAGATCGGCCGCTTCCTCGCGGAGGCAATGGAGAAGGTCGGCAACGAAGGCGTTATCACCGTCGAGGAAGCCAAGACTGCCGAGACTGAGCTCGAAATTGTCGAAGGCATGCAGTTCGACCGCGGCTACCTCTCGCCCTACTTCATCACCAATCAGGACAGGATGCGCGTCGAGCTCGAAGAGCCCTACGTGCTGATCCACGAGAAGAAGCTCGGCAATCTGCAAGCCCTGCTCCCGGTGCTGGAGGCGGTGGTTCAGTCGGCGAAGCCCCTGCTGATCATCGCAGAGGATGTCGAGGGCGAGGCGCTCGCGACCTTGGTGGTCAACAAGCTGCGCGGCGGACTGAAGGTGGCCGCCGTCAAGGCCCCCGGCTTCGGCGACCGCCGCAAGGCGATGCTGGAGGATATCGCCGTCCTGACCGGCGGCACGGCGATCAGCGAGGATCTCGGCGTCAAGCTCGAGAATGTGACGCTGGAAATGCTCGGCCGCGCTCGCAAGGTGGAGATAGAGAAGGAAAACACCACCATTGTCGACGGTGCCGGCCATAAGGACGAAATCAACGGCCGCGTTGCTCAAATTAGGGCCCAGATCGAGGAGACCACTTCCGACTATGACCGCGAGAAGCTGCAGGAGCGCCTGGCCAAACTCGCCGGTGGCGTCGCGGTGATCCGCGTCGGAGGCTCGACCGAAGTCGAGGTCAAGGAGCGTAAAGACCGCGTTGACGACGCGCTGCACGCCACTCGCGCGGCGGTCGAGGAAGGTGTCTTGCCGGGTGGCGGTGTTGCACTACTCAGGGCAGCAAGGGCGCTCGACCATGTCGTTCTCGACAACCCCGACCAGAGGACCGGTGTCGAGATTGTGCGGCGCGCCATCGAGGCTCCCGCTCGCCAGATCGCCGAAAACAGCGGGGCGGAAGGCTCCATTATCGTTGGCAGGGTTCGCGAGAAACCTGAGTTCGGCTATGGCTGGAACGCCCAGACCAACGAATTTGGCGATCTCTTCGGCCAAGGCGTGATCGACCCCGCCAAGGTCGTGCGCACGGCGCTGCAGGACGCCGCTTCCGTAGCCGGCCTGCTCGTCACCACTGAGGCGATGGTGGCCGAGAAGCCGAAGAAGGAAATTCCCGCCCCGGCGATGCCGGGCGGCGGCGGCATGGATTTCTGACGAGCCCCGCTTTCTTTCTTGTCGTGGGAGAGGGCGGAGCTACCTTACCAATGGTCCATTCGCCCTCTTCCAGGCATCGATTCCGCCCTCGATGTGGCAGGCTGATGTGAGGCCCTCATCCTGGGCGGCCTGCACCGCCATGGCCGAACGCTCGCCGAAGGCGCAGTAAAGCACAAGCCGCTTGCCGGTCGAACGGACGAGCTCGTGCAACACGCCGCCGGGAGCGATGCTTTCTTGCAGCCTCGGGTAAGGCACATGCAGCGCCCCCGGAATAATGCCCTGGCGTTCGCGCTCGGAGCGCTCGCGCAGGTCAATCAGCGCGACATCCGGCTTACCGGCCAGCGCCAACGCTTCGTTGGCATTGGCCGCCCAGCCGCGCCGCGCGATCTCGTCCTGGTGCAGCCCGACCTTCATATTGGCGGGCACGGCGAAATCCATCATTTTCGGATTGGCGAGCTTCAGATTGTTCATGATCTCGACATACTCCTCGACCGACCTCACCTGCAGGCGCGGATTGAAGGCCTTCTCCTCGCCTATGGTCGAGACAGTGTCGCCCCTGTAGTCGTGCGCCGGATAGACCAGCGTGGAGTCCGGCAGCTTGAGCAGGCGGCCGAAGATCGATTCATACTGGTGTCGCGCATCGCCATTCGGGAAGTCGGTGCGGCCGGTGCCGCGGATCAGCAGTGTGTCGCCAGTGAACACCCGGTCGGGCAGGGCGAAGCTGTAGGAATCGTCGGTGTGGCCGGGCGTGTAGACGACGTCGAGCGCCAGCCCCTCGATGGTCAGCCTGTCGCCGTCGGCAAGCCGCATCGACACGACGTCGGCCTTGGTCTGCTCGCCCATCACCGTGATGCATTGCGTCTTGTCGCGCAGCGCGCCTAGGCCGGTGATGTGGTCGGCATGGAGATGCGTGTCCACCGCCTTGACCAGCCTCAGGTCGAGCTCACGCACGAGCCGGAGATAGCGGTCGACCTTGTCCAGAACCGGATCGATGATCAGTGCCTCGCCGCCTTGGCGACTGGCAAGCAAATAGGAATAGGTGCTCGAAACGGAATCGAACAGCTGACGGAAGATCATGACTTGCTCCATATCATCTGGTCGCGATCTTTTTTTGCGGCCTGTCATGCGGCCCTACCGCTACCCCGAGGCGCCGCAACCTCAGCGCTCGCCGACTAGGATGGCCTCGAGGTTCGTCATAGCCTCCTCACGGCGGGTCAAGACACTACGTCGTGGACGGGGACGGGGACGGCGCATCGGCTCACGCGTGCGTCAGGGACAAGTCACGCCCGGGAAACAAGCGCAGGAATCGCCAAAGCCTCATTGGCCTCATCATGGATCGAGAAACTGTAACGGCCAGATGCGTCGAGGTCGACCGAGTAGCTCAGGCGCTCGCGTATGTGGTTATCCTGGTCGAACGTGACGATCCGCGGCTTCAGCGCTGTGATATGCGCTTCGTTCAGGTAGATGGCGTTGCAGACGATGATCGGGTCGCCAGGCTGGCAGGTGCGGGCGGCAGCACCATTGAGGATGCAGCATCGTGATCCGCGCTCGCCGAGGATGACATAGGTCGAAATCCGCGCGCCGGAATTCTTGTTCCATATCTCGACGAATTCCATCGGCAGGATCCCGGCTGCCTCACAGTGGTCTGGGTCGAGCGTTATCGACCCATGGTAGTTGAGATTTGCTTCGGTGACGTGGATGCCGTGAAGCTTGCCGGCGACTATTTTTCGCATTGGTCTGTTGTCCTATTTTCGTCTCGCATGAACAGTCTTGGTGTCTTGTCGGCGGCCGCCGCGCGGCTAAATTCCAACCACGAGCGCCCCGCCGCTGAGACCGGCACCCGCCGCCGCCAGAAGGATTTTTTCGCCCGGTTGCAGTGGCTGCGTCCGATTGGCGAGCGACAACGAGAGCGGGATCGTTGCGGCCGAAGAGTTACCGTATTCGGCGATCCTCTTGACGACTGCTTGGTCCGCAATGCCGAGGTTTCGGCCGACGGCATCGAAAATGCGGGCGTTGGCTTGATGCGGGACGAACCGGTCGATGTCTTGCGGCCGCATTCGAGCTATGGCGAGCGCTTCCCTTGAACATGTCGTCATCATCTCCACGGCCTTGGCGAACACTTCGCGGCCGTCGACGATCGTCATCCGGGTCTGCTCGATGTCGAGACCATCGTGGAACGGTCTGTTGCTGCCGCCGGCGGGGATCTGGATCAATCCGTAGCGCGAACCGTCCGAATCCACCGAGGCGCCAAGAATGCCCCGTTCGGCATCCTCGCTGGGACCGATCACGACCGCGCCGGCGGCATCAGCAAACAGCACGGCGCTGGCGCGCTCGGCCGGGTTGATGCGGCGGCTCAGAATGTTGGCGGCAATGACAAGGGCGGGTCTGCCGTGCAGGCGGGTGAACCCGTCGGCGAACATCAGCGCATAGATGAAACCGGCGCAGGCGCCGGTCAGGTCGATGGCGCCAGCGCGGCCGAGGCCGAGCCGATGCGCGACCAGTGGCGCGCTCGGCGGCAGAAGGTGATCCGGAGTGGACGTAGCGAGCAACAGAAGACCGATGTCGGCGCGGTCGATACAGGCATTTGCCAGCGCCATGTCGCCGGCTCGCGCGGCAAGGCCCGAAAGCGTGTCTTCGTCAGTCGCCCACAAGCGCGAGCGAATTCCGGTGCGCCGTTCGATCCAGCCTGGCTCGAGGCCGAGATTGTTCTCGATCTCGGCGTTCTCAACCTTGCGCCCAGGCACATGGTGGCCAAGCCCGAGGATGCGCGACGACCTGCTCATGGTTTCGATCCGAAGCGTTCGCCGGCCTCCTCGATGGCGTCATAAAGCCGATCGAGCTCGGCGCCGGTTACGCTATAGGGCGGGAGAAGATAGAGGACGTTGCCGAGCGGGCGCACCAGCAATCCCTGCTCGAGGAAGAATGCCCGCAGCTTTGGGCCGAGCTCGGCCAGATAGCCGGGGGATGCGGTACCCAAATCGAGCGCCGCGATCGTGCCGGTAATCCGGCAGTCGGTGAAGCAAGGATTGTCGTGAAAGCGCCGAAGGCCAGCGGCCTGCAGCGCGCCCAGGGCCGCGATCCGTTCGATAACGGGCTCGTCGTGCCAAATCTCGACGTTGGCCAGTGCGGCCGCGCAGGCAATCGGATTGGCCGTATAGGAGCTCGAATGAAAGAAGGTCTTCTTCCGGTCGACCGAATAATGGGCCTGGAAGATGGCGTCGGTCGCCAGCGTGGCGGCGAGCGGAATGGTGCCGCCGGTCAGGCCCTTCGAGGTGCAAAGGATGTCGGGCGAGATATTCGCCCGCTCGCAGGCGAACATGGTTCCGGTGCGTCCCCAGCCGGTCATCACTTCGTCGGCGATCAAGAGCGTGCCCGAAGTCTCGGCGATCTTCTTAAATTCAGCCAAAACCCAGGCCGGATACATCAGCATGCCGCCGGCGCCGAGCACCAGCGGTTCGACAATCAGCGCAGCTGCGCGCCGGTCGCGAGAGACGACCTCGAACCGATCCAGGGTTTCCTGCTCGCGTCCCACGGCCGGGAAGGGGATTGTGTCGACTTCGAACAGCAAGGGCTCGTAGGCGGCGTTGAACACACCGCGGGCGCCGACGCTCATCGCGCCGATCGTGTCGCCATGGTAGCTGTGCTCCATGACGACGATGCGCGAGCGCGGCGCGCCGATATTGCGGAAATAGCCGAGCGCCATCTTCAGCGCGACCTCGACCGCGGTTGAGCCGCTGTCGGAATAAAACACCCAGTCGAGTCCCGGCGGCGCGAGATTCACCAAGGCTTTGGCGAGGCGCTCGGCCGGCTCGTGCGTGAAGCCGGCGAAGATGATCTGGTCGAGGGTGGCAAGAGTCGTCTCCATCGCCTTGACGATGCGCGGATGGCGATGGCCATGGGTGACGACCCACCAGGACGAAATGGCGTCGAGGATGCGGGTGCCATCGGCCTTGTGGAGATAAGCGCCTTCAGTCCGGACAATTTGAGGGATCGCCGGCTCGAGCGCGTGCTGGGTGAAAGGGTGCCAGACGCGGGATAGCGACATCATTGACCCCGTGCAATCGGCGAGAGATCGAAGCCTGAAACCATCGCTTCCCTCAAGGTTTTAGATGTCAGCGGATCAAGGTACGGCAGCCTGCCAAGCTGCCGCACATTGGCAAATTCCGTGATCGTCCTTTGGCTGTCCGCCATTTCCTCGCCGATGAAGGCCACGCCGATGAGCGGGATGGCACGGGCCCTGAGCGCCTCGATCGACAACAATGTATGATTGATGGTGCCGAGCGCGGTGCGCGCGCAAAGAATGACCGGCAGTTGCCATTCCCGGAATATGTCGATGAATCTTGTCTGCCGATTGAGCGGCACCATCACTCCGCCAGCGCCTTCGATGATGAGCGGGCCTGGCAAGTCCGGCAGCGAGAGCTTTGCCGCCTCGATTGCGACGCCATCTATTTCGGCCGAACGATGCGGCGACAGCGGCGTCTTCAGACGATAGACTTCGGGCAGCACGCGCCCGGCCGGCAGGCCGGAAAGCCGGGTAACAGTCTCGCTGTCCGTCTCCTCGTCGAGGCCCGATTGCACCGGTTTCCAGTAGAAGCCGTCGAGCAGGCCGGCGAGGCCCGCCGAAAACACCGTCTTGCCGATGCCGGTATCCGTTCCGGTGATGACTATGCCTCTGCTGATGTCGCTTCGGGTCATGTCACCTTTGGTCATTCTGGACCAACGCCTCGACAAGCGCATCGGTCATGGCGGATATGGCGGCTTGATCGACGTTGAGCGTCAGCGATATGCGCAGGCGCGAAGTCCCTTCCGGCACAGTCGGCGGACGAATGCCGCGTATATCGAAGCCGCGGGCCTGCAGTGCCGCCGCCACCGCCATGGTGCGCCGGTTGTCGCCGATGACCACTGGTTGGATCTGCGTTCCGCTGGGCTTTATGCCGCAGCGCTCTGCCAATTGGCGGCCCGCCAAGGCAATGCGCTCATGCAGTTGAATACGGCGCATTGGCTCGTCGGCGAGCATGGCGAGCGCTTCACGCGCAGCAACCGCCATCAGCGGCGACGGCGCGGTGGCGTAAATGAATGGTCGGGAGCGGTTGACGAGATAGTCGCACAGCGTTCTTGGGCCTGTGACGAGCGCTCCTGAGGCGCCGAGCGCCTTGCCGCATGTGTGGAGCGCGAGGATGTTGTCGCGGCCCTCGAAAGCGACGGCAAGGCCGCAGCCATCCGGTCCCCACACCCCGGTGGCGTGCGCCTCGTCGACAATGATGAACGCCTCGTGCCGTTCGGCGAGCGCCACAAGGCTCTCCAAAGGCGCGCAGTCCCCACCCATGCTGTAGAGGCTTTCGACCGCGATCCAGACGCGTCCCATGCCGCCTTCAGCGCGCCAGCGCGCGATCTGATCCTCAATCGCGTCGACGTCGTTGTGCGCAGCCAGAACGAACTCCGCGCGCCCGGCGCGCGCACCCTCGTGCATGCTGGCATGGGCGAGCTCGTCGAGGACGAGTAGGTCGCCCTTCTGCGGCAGCGCCGTCAGAATAGCGAAATTGGCGATGTAACCGCCGCCGAAGAAAAGCGCGCGCTCGGCCCCGAAAAACGCCGCAGCGTAAGCTTCCAGTTCCTCGTGCTCCGGCGCGTTGCCGCGCAGCAGCCGCGATCCTGTTGCGCCGACCGGCGTGCCGCGTGCAATCGCGGCAGCAACCGCATCGCCAAGCCTCTTGCAGGCGGCAAGCCCGAGATAGTCGTTCGATGAAAAGTCGAGGCCGGCGCGCGGCGCAAGCCGCCGCAGCCGGCCCTTGCGCGCCAGTCCCTGCAAGGTCGCCTCGTAGCGGGCAAACAGTGCCTCGTTCACTGCGCCTCCAGTTCCATCGGCTCGATGCCGAGACGCCTAAACAGCAGCGTATCCTTGTCCTCGCCGGGGTTGTCCGCCGTCAGCAGCGTATCGCCGACGAAGATCGAATTGGCGCCGGCAAAAAAGCACAGCGCCTGCATCTCGTCGGTCATGGCGGTACGGCCGGCCGAAAGGCGGACATGCGATTTCGGCATCATGATGCGGGCGAGCGCGATCATGCGCACGAACTCGATCGGCTCGATAGGGCTGGCGTCGGCAAGTGGGGTGCCAGCGATAGGGATGAGCATGTTGATCGGAACGCTTTCTGGATGCTCAGGCAGATTGGCTAAAGTCACCAGCATGTCGATGCGGTCCACCGGCTCTTCGCCCATTCCAACAATCCCGCCGCAGCAGACCTTGATGCCGGATTGGCGAACGTTCTCGAGCGTATCCAGCCGATCGGCAAAGCTGCGCGTGCTGATGACCTCGCCGTAGTAGCGCTCCGACGTGTCGATGTTGTGGTTGTAGTAGTCGAGCCCCGCCTGCTTCAATCGAGCGGCCTGTTCGAGATCGAGCATGCCGAGTGTCATGCAAGTCTCCATGCCGAGAGCCTTCACGCCCTCGACCATGGCGACTACCGCCTCCATGTCGCGCGGCTTGGGGCTGCGCCAAGCGGCGCCCATGCAATAGCGCGTGGCGCCCGCGTCACGCGCCTTCCTGGCCTCGGCGATGACGCGCTCGACCTCCATCAGCTTCGAGGCCTTGAGGCCCGACTGGTGATGCGCGGACTGGCTGCAATAGCCGCAATCCTCCGGGCAGCCGCCTGTCTTGATGTTGAGCAACCGGCTGAGCTGGACCCTGTTAGGATCGAAATTCTGGCGGTGAACGGTCTGCGCTAGGAAGAGCAGATTGTTGAAAGGTGCGTCGTGCAGTGCCCGAGCCTTCTCTAGGGTCCACATCCCGCCATCAGCGCATTGCGTCCGTGGCATCGTGTTAGTCGGATTGGTGTCGTGCATATCCGTCCTGTTTCCTAGCACTTTGCGTTGTCCTGGCTTCTTCGTCTGATTCATGCCGCTTCGAATGACTGTCGATTCGTTGGCCGATCACGGCGCGTAATAGTCCAGTCCGATGTCGAGAATTGGCGCGCTGTGGGTCAACCAGCCGACGGAGATAAGATCGATGCCAGTGGCCGCGATGGCTGGCGCCGTCACAGGCGTGATCCGGCCCGACGCCTCCGTGATCGCCCGGCTGGCGACCATGGCCACCGCCTGGCGAAGCTCATCGAGCGACATGTTGTCGAGCAAGACAGCGTCTGGCACAAGCGAGAGGGCTTCTTCCAATTGGGCAAGCGTGTCGACCTCGACTTCGATCTTGACGAGGTGGCCGACGCTCTCTCGCGCGCGTTTGATGGCAGAGCGGATGCCGCCGGCAGCCATGATGTGATTGTCCTTGATCAGGATGGCGTCGTCGAGGCCGAAGCGGTGATTGGCGCCGCCGCCAGCGCGCACGGCGTACTTTTCGACAGCCCGCAACCCGGGCGTCGTCTTGCGGGTGCAGGTGATCTTGGCGCGGTGCTCGCAAACCGCTGCAACAATCGATGCGGTTGCCGTGGCAATGCCACTCAAATGGCACAGGAAATTCAGCGCCGTCCTTTCAGCGGTGAGAATAGCCCGGGTCGGGCCACTCACCGATGCAATTATCTCCCCTTGCGCAACTTTGCTGCCGTCTGCTCGGTTCACATCTATCTTGATATTTTGGTCGATCAACCTGAACGCGAGGCTCACCAGATCGAGCCCGGCGACAACCCCGGGCTGGCGTGCGGCCAGCACGGTCGTGGCGTGATGATACTTCGCTACGGTCGCCTCGCTGGTGACGTCACCGGCTCTGCCCAGGTCTTCGAGAAGGGCGGACCGAACCAGCGGCTCGAGCATGATTGCGGGAAGTGGTAACAGGCTCATCAGGTGGCGCTTTCCAGCGTTGGCGAGTGCGCCAGTTCCCGAGCCGCGGCGAGAGCGGCTTCGAGGGTGATCTCGGAACGACGCGCAACAGCCGCATGATGGGGAAAGTCCTCGCGGTAATGAGCGCCGCGGCTCTCTCGGCGCCGCAAGGCTGAAATAGCAAGCATCAGACCGACAGCCGCCGGATCCGATGCCGCGTCCTCGCGTTCAGCGAGCGGCAACAACGCCCGTGCGGCTGCTTTCAAAGCTTCGCCATTGCGCACGATACCGAGTGCGCGCGACACGAAAGGACGTGCGGGTACCGGATCGGGCGATGGGTAATCGTCCGCAAACACTGGCTTTGTTCTGCGAGCAGGCGTTCCGCCCACGCTTTCAGCGACCCAGCGCGCGCATACGACGGCCTCGGTCAAGGAATTGCTGGCGAGCCTGTTGGCGCCGTGCAGTCCGGTCGAGGCGGCCTCGCCACAGGCCCACAACCCCTTGACCGACGTCCTGCCCGAGGCGTCCACGGCAACGCCACCCATGTGATAGTGCTGGGCAGGACGAATGGGAATGAGATCGTGCACGGGATCAATCCCCAGTCCACGACAGGCACATGCGATTGTCGGGAAGTGTCGAACAAATTCCGGGCCAGGCCGTTTCCGCGCGTCGAGGAAGACTTGATGGCCACCTGCCAGATGACTCCAGACTGCGCGCGCCACGACGTCGCGAGGCGCGAGTTCGGCGCCCGGAACGCCATCGAGGAAGCGCCGGCCTGTCTCGTCGATCAGGGTGGCGCCTTCGCCGCGGACAGCCTCGCTGACCAGCGCCATGGGGCGTTCGGGACCCTCAAGCGCGGTCGGGTGGAACTGGATGAACTCGAGGTCGGCAAGGACAGCTCCCGCGCGAGCCGCAAGTACCAGGCCCTGTCCGCAACTGCCCGAAGGATTGGTGGTGTCGAGAAATAGCCCGCCGATCCCACCGGTGGCAAGGACGACCCGCCGTGAGCCGAAGAAGACAGGTCCTAGCGCACAGCTCGCCCAGACGCCTCGGATCGCATTCCCCCTGACCGCTAGTCGGCGCGCTTCCACGCCCTCCACGACAACGATCGAGGGGGTGGAGCGCACGGCATCAATCAGTGCGCGCATGATCTCACGCCCGCTGCCGTCGCCATGAGCATGGACGATGCGACGCCGGCTGTGTGCGGCCTCTAATCCGAGGCACAGGGGTCCTTTTAGCGTACGGTCGAAGCGGACCCCAAAGCGCGCAAGCCCCTCGATCGCGCTAGGCGCGGCCTGAAGGATGCGGTTCGCCATATCCGTATCGCAAAGCCCGTCGCCGGCGGCGAGCGTATCAGCCAGGTGCAGTGTCGGATGATCGTCATGGCCGAAACTCGCAGCCAGCCCCCCCTGAGCCGAGGTACTCGAAGTGTCGGCTCCCAGAAGCGTCCTGGACAAAATAAGCACCGGCTCCGGCGCCAATTGAAGCGCGGTCATCAATCCGGCGATGCCGCCCCCGATGATGATGGGCCGCCCGAAGAAGCTGCGGACATCGGGGTTCAAATTGCCAGCATCCGTTCGACTGCGAGTCGGGCGCGCCCCGCGATCCCGGGCTCAATGGTGACGACATGGCGGTTCTGCTCGAGCGCCATGCGGATGTTGCCAAGCGTGATCCGCTTCATGTGCGGGCACAAATTGCAGGGCCGGATGAACTCGACATCCGGGTGCGCTAACGCGACGTTGTCACTCATCGAGCATTCCGTCATCAGCACGACACGTGGCGGCTTTTGCCGTTCGACATAGTCGGACATGGCTGCGGTCGAGCCGGAAAAATCGGCCTCGGCCACCACGTCGGGCGGGCATTCGGGATGGGCCAGCACCGTCACGCCGGGATGGTTTTCGCGCAATTCGCGAATATCGGCCGGCGTGAAGCGCTCATGCACCTCGCAATGGCCTTTCCAGGCGATGATCTCGACGTCGGTCTGCGCGGCGATGTTCTGGGCCAGATATTCGTCCGGCAGCATGATCACCCGAGGGACGCCAAGGGATTCGACGACCGCCTTGGCATTGCCCGATGTACAGCAGATATCCGATTCGGCTTTCACTTCGGCCGACGTGTTGACATAGGTGACGATCGGCACGCCGGGATAACGCTGGCGCATCAAGCGCACGTCTTGTGCCGTGATCGAATCAGCCAGCGAGCAACCGGCGTCGAGATCCGGAATGAGCACGATCTTGTCCGGATTAAGGAGCTTGGCCGTTTCGGCCATGAAATGCACCCCGGCCAGCACGATGACTTTCGCCTCGACCGTCATGGCCTTGCGGGCCAGCGCCAAGCTGTCGCCGACGATGTCGGCAATGCAGTGGAAGATCTCGGGTGTTTGATAGTTGTGAGCCAGGATGACGGCATTGCGCTCGCGTTTGAGCGTCAGAATGGCCTCGATGTCATCGCTGAAAGCCGCCCATTCCCCCGGTGGGATAACGCGCCAGACGCGCCGATACAGAGACGCGGCCGAAGGTAACGCCCCGCTCATCGGCGCCTCCAATTATAATCCGTTTGACTATAAGGGATATATATCTATGTCGACTATAAGAGTGTCAACCCCGAGCGACCGGCAATTTTGTGCCGACTATCGCCGTTTCGTCGAGGACCGCGTGCCGGAAGCGATAGAGCCTTGCCGGTCGCCCGCCCGTGTCGACAGAAGTCTCTCCAGTCTCCTCGACCAGCTCCTGCTGCTCTATGAGGCGACGAAAGTTCGGCTTGTTGATTAGCCTGCCGGCGAGCGCTTCGACGGTTCGTTGCAGCTGGAGCAGTGTGAAAGACTGCGGCATCAGCTCAAAGACGACCGGCCGGTATTTGATCTTCGAGCGCAGTCTCGCAATGCCCGTCGCCACGATGCGCCGATGATCGGCGACCATGGGCTTGCTGGGCACCAGCGAGGCCCTCGTGGTGTCGCGTCCGCTCCCGGCCTCTTGGACCAGGCCTGCTTCGTAGACTAACTCATAGCGTTGAAGCGTGAGTTCCTCGTTCCAATGGCGGTCGTCAAAGCCGAAGGCCATCGCCGCCCGTTGCCGACGTTCGCGTCGCATGGCCGCGTCGCCCACGCTGTTTGCCCATTCAATCAGGCGCGGTCGCAGGACGTCCAGCAGCACCGGCGGCGTGCCGGAGCGGTGGTCCTCCCATGGAAAATATTCATACCAGCTTCGCCAGCCGCACTTGGGCGAGCCCGATGCCTTTTCCATGCGAGTCAGTGCGAGATAGCTGATGGAGATGGCGCGCTGCCGACGCTCGGCGCCGACGCGGTCCCGGTCAGCGAAAGTGTAGAGCTGCTCAATATAGCCCAGCGGATGGCCGGTCTGCTGCTCAACCCAGCCCCTCAACCCGGATTGCAGCGATCTGTGCTCAAGCGCAAATGGTCCGGAAGGCAGAGTGTCCGCCTGCCCGATGGTGAGGACACAGGGTTCACCGTCGTTTACGGCGACGACAAAGGCGATCAGGTCCACTTTGACTTCATCGCCCGTGACGGCGGCTCGGTCTTTGCTGGCTCCTGTTTCTTGATCGTCCATGTTCGCGAAAGTGGTTGGTTGGTTACGGCGCCTGAATCGATTTAATTTAAGCGCAGCTGTCCGCACGTCAACATCGCGCAGCCGCACGGCTTTTTTTAGCTCTTCGCACTTGCATAAAGACGTGCCAAACGCGACACCTGCGGGGGGTGGCGCAGGGGAAGGAGGCACTTGAGCACTGCTGGTGGTTCGAAGGCGATTACACCGCCCGATATCCAGGCGCGTAAGGGTGCGTCCCCCGTCGTCTGGCTGACGGCCTATACGATGCCGATTGCAAAACTGGTCGATCGACATTGCGACATCGTTCTTATCGGCGACAGCGTCGGCATGGTCCTGCGCGGCGCTCCGCAAACGACCCTTGTGTGCCACAGGCGGCGCCTGAGCGGACTGGTACTGTGGCAATCGGTTCTTGGCCGTTCGGCATAGCTGATTGCGGATGCCAAACGCGTGTCGCTGCCCTTCAGTTCGGCATTAGGTAGCTGCCGCCACCAACTTTACCGCAAACCGTTGTCGCTAAACGCGACACATCGGGGTTCCTCCCAGCGGTCAATTCCCGGCCACGCTTCTGGCATAAGCGCCATGGCTCGGATCTCCATACGACAGCTCTGAAAATCACTCACCCGAAATGCGATGTCGCCTGATGAAATCGGCGAAAAGCGGAACGGTGAAGTCGAGATAGCCGTGATCGGTGCTGTAGATCATCCCCTTAAAGATGATGCTCGCGCGGGCTGGACCAATGGACTTCTGCGTTCGGCCCATCGCCTTCGCGATGTCAGAGACGGGATAGGGGCCGTTGCCGAGGGCCGCCATCGACGTGACGAATTGGACCTCGGCCTTGGTCAGACGATCCAGACGGACGCGGAAGAAGCCGTCGTCCAGGGATTTGATCGTTTCCGTGTAAGATGCTTGGACATCGTTCTCGTTGATCTGCGGGCCCTGCGCGTTGTTCCAGGAGAAGGAGGCGAGTTCCTGGAGAAAGAACGGATAGCCCTTTGTCATGTCGAAGACGGTCGTCAGCGCCTCTTGGGAGATGGTCGCCTTTTGATCATTGATCGGCTTCTCGATCGCCTTCGAGGCAGCCTCCTTATCGAGTGCGCCGACGGCAGGATAGCTGAAGAGCCGTTCTGCGTAGGATTTCGCGTCGCCGGCAAGACGCGCCACCTGGGGCAATCCTGCGCCAACGAAGACGATGGGCAACCCATCCTGGGACATGCGATGAAGAGCGACGATCAGGCCGGATAAATCTTTTTGCGAAATATATTGCACTTCATCAGAAGAACCCAGCCCTTGTTAGCAGCTTGGGCGGCACGACCGATCTGGCCGAATAGATCGGGAAGGTCGTGCTGTATATCACCGCTTTCGGCAAGGCCCGGCTCGGGCGTCGGGTCGACGCCGACATTCACGCCGGCGACCTCTATGTTGAATACGGAGGCGAAGTTGCGCAAGCAGCCGAGGGCGCGCGAGGCGAAATGCTTTGCCGCTTCGGTGCCGGAAAGCGAACGAGATACCTTGCGCATTTCAGGATAGAAGAAGGTTCGCGAGATTGGTTCTTCGGGAGCCTCGACCTTCGTAACAAGAAGGCCTTCGGCCTCGGCGATCCGGCCGATCTCGCTCAGGAGAACCGTGTTGCCGGTGCCGTGAAGGCCCAAAGTATGAGCGAACGGCCTGACCGCCCATTGATCGCGCGTCCGCAGGAGATCTTGGCGGCTTCAAGGATCGCGTCGCGACCGGCAAGTTCGGGGGGACGGCTTCCTGCGCCGGGTGCAAACGGATTAGCGAACGGATCCGTCGGGGTCTCCAGAACAAAGTCTACCGATAGATAGGAGTCTAGTGGAAAACGCTAGTCTCTTTTAGAGTTTGATAGATAACGCCGGCTGCGGGAACTGGGCTCACTAGCGATCGGCCAGCTGGAAGTCGCCCGGGGTGGCAGACGACGCTCCATCCTTAATGCAGTCGTCCTCAAGGGACGCTTCGCTCAGGCCCTTGCGGACTGCGCGCGTCAGCACTTGACGGGACGCGCGACGGCGGATCCGGGGATCAGGCACAGGTTAACCGGGAGTTAGTGGTGGTTGGTGCCGAATAGCGCTTCAGTTCCTCAATGACATTAAGGATAGCGGCCGGCTGGCACCCGTTTGCTTTCCGCCGGAACTGCGCGGAGGGTGTCTGCGTGCTCCAGGTTTTGGATGGCTCGCTTGCGGCGGCATCCCATCAAGAGAATCGCCATTGCCCTGTTCGGGCGAGGGCGTGTCCAAGAAGACTGGGCTCATCCGGATGGCCATCTTCGCGATCGGGTGCGTTGCGCCCATCCAACATAGCGGCCACCTAATGGGTATCGCGCTATTCGGTAGCAACCGCCACCAAGTCAAGGTTGCCGCGTCCGCCGCTGTCAGCGGAGCGATAGGGGTCGCGGATCGGGTATAGTCAATTCGGCATCGGTGAACAGATTCGGGAAGAGTCTCTCGCGATAGTCCAGCGGGAAAGCAATTCGGACAGGGGCTTTGGGCGTTTCGGACTTTAGGAAGCCTTGTCTAACCATTGCTGACATCGTGTTCCGTGCCGTTCTTTCCGATGTCTTGAGAACGAGATGAACATCACCGCGCTCAAGTGATCCGTGTTTGAGGACTGCAGCTAAGAGATCGGGCGCGCGTTTGTCTTCGCTGATGTCCTTGACGAGTAGGCGGTACCGATCTTCCAGGCGACCAAGGTCGAAAATCGCTGTGGAGAAGCGTATTTGGTCGAGTGCCACGGTTAGGAACCACTCGCAAAAGTCCTTGAGAGCTGCTTCCGAGAGATTGCCCCGACCATCGAGGTCTCCGCGACGGGGGCTGTCTGCGTGGTCCATCATCCGTTTGTATTCGCCTCGATCCTTAAGACCGCGGGCCAAGCCTCTGGAAATCGACCACAAGCCATTTCCCCCGATGCCTGCTTTCAGCGCCATCGCATGCGACATCAACCGGGACACGCGGCCGTTGCCGTCAGGGAATGGGTGGATATAGTTGAAGCGATGGTGAGCAGAAGCGATGGCAATGATACGGGTGCTCGCCCATTTTTCCGCCACTGCAAAACGCTTTGAGAAGTGTGCCATGAAGGCCTCGACTCGATCTGAAGAGGGTGGCTGGTGTCTTCCGACAACCACGTCGTCGCTCGCAGTCTTTCTGAACTCGCCGGGAACGATCTCGACCTTCGAACCATCTGGCCGTTCCATGAACCTGAACTCTTCGGGCATCTCGTGATAGAACATACGATGCACCCAAGTGATGAACTCAACCGATGTCGGGCTCGGCAAAATTCCTTTGGAATACATCTCATCGATTTTGCGTTGGACGATGACGTGCGCCTTGGCCTCGAGCGCTAATGCTCGCCGTTCCGGCTCGACCTCCGCACCCGCGAGTGCCTTTTCGATGTCCTTGGGACGGGTGTTGTGACCCTCGATCAGATTCGAGTAGTAGCAATTCATCATCCGAACCAGGTCGGCGAGTTCCGCAGCCGATTCTGGATGGAAGCCGCGCCCCAAATTGTCTGCCTCCCTCTGCAGTTCTACCGTGAGGTCCGCTAAGACGGACGGGATGGTGTCCTGGAAAAAGCAGGGCTCGATACGAGCAGGCGTTTCAAACATTTTTTGCCGATCTTGAAAGATACCAATTGCCTTTTATATAAGGCACTTACGTCAGCAATAGGCAATAGGTTGCCGATTATGGTTGCCGATCTTCGTTGCTGCATCGCAGTTGTATGCCGCGAGAGTGGGGCGAGGCTTAATCGAATGCCCTGCAAATCGTTCCTCAGTTGTCCAATTCCGATCGACTCCTGAAACGAGATCCGCTAAAGGCCCGCTTCATGTTCAGGCGGATACGCATACGGCGCTGAGTTTCGACGGCCTCCCGAGGCCGCCGCACTGCCATGCGTATCGACGACCGCCGGCCCTGGAGCCTGAACATGAACGCCCGCGCCTCTAATTCTCCCACGCCCCGCCTGACTCCGAGGGTTCTCGAGCGTCCGGAGCCTTGGGGTTTCGTCTACGTCGATTACGACGCTGAGGCGCGGAGGTGTGAAATACCAGGACGGCCAGCACTTTCTCATGTCCCCGGAATGCCGGGACATGCCGATCCAGCACCTCGTCCAGATTGACGAAGAGCAATCCTTCGCGATCTTCCGCCGCAAATTCCTGGGCGCATTCGGCTGTCGACAGCGGCCGCCTGGCGGTGCGCAGGATCTCCAGCGTCATCTGTCGCTTGTTCGTCCCACCGATAAGCTTGTCGAGCTCGTTGGCGCTCATGGCCGTCGGCGGTCGGCCGCGGCGCTTCTGCGGCTGGTCTTCCGGCCTCCATTCAGGCTCGTAGATCGAGATCACCTTGTCGACGGCCGCGATCTGCGCCTGCAGATCGGCAAGGCCGCCGCCAGCCGCGGGGACGCCCTGCCAGCTCGCTACGCTTGCTCTTCAACTCGTCTGAAACGCCCATCTCGCCCCCGAAATCCTCCTTTCAGAGGTATCAGATCAAGGATTAAACTTCTGGTGGCGGTTGATACCGAATAGCGGGGTGGCGGCTAGAGACAGTTCCGGCATTAGGTGGCAAAACCACCAAATCTCCTGAGCGAGCTCATTTACCCTTGTCTCAAGTCGAAACGAGACAAATCGGGGTACGAGCGTCGCGTATGAGTTGAAGCTGAAACGAGCCGAATTGACCAGCAGGCTTGAGGAATTGGCGAAACTGCAGGCCGAGGTGCGCGAGCAGGTCAGTTCCATCGACAGGGTCATTGCCATTTACGAACCCGGTTACGAGCCGACGGCAGCTAGGTCGCGTCCGTTCCGGCCGGACCGCCGGGATCTCAGATGAGGTGAAAGCGTCGATGGGAGGCGTGAACCAGCGCCAGGCCGTGCTCGGAATCCTCCGCGACGCGGCAAGCCCGGTTTCGACAGCCGAATGCGCTGCGAAGTTCTCGCAGGCAGTTGGACTGGGCAATGAAGCGGAGATCGTCGACCAGGTGTCGCGTAAGCTGCCCTCTTGACCCAGCTCACGAAAGCCGGGCGCGTGAGGCACGTCGGCAAGACCACAAACAGGCAGTTCCTCTGGGAGATCGCCTCCTGGCCCCGCGGCGTTGCGTGGCCAAGTTTGCTTGAAGGCTCTCCCTCCCTGATGACTACCAACGGAATCGCAACGCACGTCCGGCAGGTCGGATGGTCTATCGCAGACCAGTGTGTCGGTGTCGCCGGATATCTTCTATAATCCAGATTATAATAATCGTGATTATAAAAGCGAACGTACGGCCATGGACCACTTTATCGGGAGGGGAAAGGAGCTATGGCTGCTGAACGCGAACTGGACAAGCGTTCGGCATCGCTCGTCGTCGCCTATGGCCGCCGCCGGATCGGCAAGTCAAGGCTCCTGCGCCAAGCTGCCGTCGGCCGCAACGAAATCTATTTCCAGGCGACGCGGGTCTCCTCAGTCCTGAACATGGAACAGTTCAAGCTTGAGGTGGCCCGGGTTCTTGGCCCGTCACCCGTCCTGGCGTCGCTCGACAACTGGGAGAGTATTTTCCACTTCGTAGCCGAAGCAGCCAAGGCCAAACCGGGCACTGTGGTCACGATCGACGAAGTCCTGTACCTCGTCGATCAGGACAGCGCTTTACTATCGGTGCTCCAACGGTTCTGGGACTCCGGGGCGGCACGGGCGGGAAACCTCAAGATCATCCTGTGCGGTTCTGCCGTCGCTCAGATGGAGGACCTGCTGGCGGAAACGAACCCGCTTTACGGGCGCGTGACGCTGCGCCTGGAGGTGCGGCAGTTGCCCCTGCGCGACCTTCCGGGGTTCTTTCCGGAGTACAGCGCCGAGCAGCTCACAGAGACCTACGCCATTTTCGGCGGCGTGCCGTACTACCTGACCCTCTCCGACCAGCATGCAAGCCTGCGCGAAAACGTCATCAATCTGCTCCTGACAGAGACCGGGACCCTGATCGACGAACCTAACACCCTTCTGCTGCGCAAGCGAGTCTTGCACAAATTAGGCATCATGAATTTGGCCCGAAAACCAGGCACTTAACGTGCAATTGGTGGTCTTTGCTGCCTAATGCCGGACAGTTCCTGATGTAATTAAGGTGACAGCTTCGCAAGGCTTATTGCAAAGCGCGCAGTGACCTAACTGCATTTGCGCGGCGCGGTAATTGTGCGTTGCACAAAATTTGACGCGCGGTTAGCGTTCTTCCGCTGCGGGAATCGGGCTTGGGTAATACGGGACGAAGCAGTGAGAACCAATGCTTCGTCGAAAGTGCATTCATACCTGAGGATCCTGATGACCGTTACGAATACCGACAAGGCCGGCGCTACTAGTCTCGAGGCGATCGCGCGAAACGGCAGTATGCTACGTCGCATGGCCGTACGCATTCCGACATATCTGTCGGATCTTCGCGAGAATCCAGCGTGGCTGCCGATGTTCGTGCTCGCCCGCACTATGCCGGCACGGAGAATGCACTGGCGTGGTGCAAAGCCTGTTCGAGCGTCGCAGAACGGCCGGGAAACAATGTTTGTCGGCGTCAATCGCCAGGACGTTGTCGATGCGCTGCAGTCGGATGGGCTTTTTTCCGGACTCGTTTTGCCGAAATTTATCCATGAGGAAATCGCAGCTTTCGTCCGGTGCACACCTTGCTTTGGCAATTTCGATCGCCGTCTCGAATTCATGCCGGCGGATCATGCGGAGGCTGAGGCTCGATTCGGCCGTCCGTTACTCAGCGGCCACTATTTCGAGCGCATTCTCGGCTGCAAGGCGGCACTCGCCGTTCAAAACGATCCGCTGCTCATGAATATCGCTGCACACTATCTCGGTGGCCAGGCGAAACTGATCACCACGCGTGTTTGGTGGAGCTTCCCCACCGGCCAGGCCTCAGACGCCGACAGGAACCTGGCATCGCTCGGCAAATACCACTTCGACCTCGACGACTGGCGAATGTTGAAGTTCTTCTTCTACCTGCTGCCGGTCGACGAGGGCACCGGTCCGCATGTCTATGTCCGCGGCAGCCACAGGCGCCGCGCGCTCAAGCACCAGCTGACGCTTCTCGTCGGCCACCCCGCGGAAGAGATCCTGGACGTCTATGGCGAGCAAAGCCCCGTGACCCTTATCGGAGAGGCGGGGCTTGGCTTCGTCGAGGATCCGTTCGGCTTTCACATGGGCACCGTGCCGGCGCACACGCCGCGGCTGATGATGGAAGTCGGGTTCGGCGTTTCGCCACCTTCGCGGCGACGCTTCCACGGCGAGCCGGTTATTCGCTGATTTCCAAGAAGTCCCGAAACACCTTTTCCCAGACCGAAGACCAGTGCCTGTAGGCCGATAAGCAATGGCACCATCCCGGAACAATCGGCGTCCACGGACGGCGTTTTCCGCCACATGGTGCCATTGCAACTATTTTCATCTGTCTAGGCAGTCCACCCTCGCGGACGACGCGCCTAGGAGGAACGGCGTCACGGAGCTCAATCATCTGTTAGAAGCTCCGGTTTTCCTCCGCTTTCTGGGGAGCTGACAAAACCTTATCCACAGATCTTGCTCGAGTTTGCGCTTTGCACCTGCCTCGAGCTGCAACAATTCGGTCTGGCCTCCCTCGTCGGCGATCCCGACTCAGATCGGGCTGCCAGAGACCGAGATCGGAGGCGCGCAACCAGGCGGTCACGTAGCGCCCAATAGGTCTGCCTCCGCAAGAATTCCCACAGGTAGGGATAGCGACCTCACGATGCGGTCCCGATAGCCCTTGTTGTACCTCAGACCCGACTCGATGTTTTGGATTTCCTCAGCGGCCAGCCCGCTCGTCACCGCCAGGTCCTCGATCGAATATCCAAGGTGTTCACGAAAAGCGCGAATTATGTGCACCCCCTCTGACATAGCCACCAAAACCGGTTCAGGAATGCGGGAATCCTTCATAGACACCTCCAAGAAGACCAAGGGCGCCCTGATAAATCGGTAGACTTGTCCCCGACCTAGCGCTCTAGCAATTCAAAAAAACGGACGTCGAATAGGCCCGGTCGGCCTCGTCCATGAAATGGGCCGCCTGAAATTGGCGGGCAGATCGGGATATGGCGGTTCACTCGATTCTGATCAAGTCCAAGAACCTGCCTGCCCTCAGCTGGCCTGGTCGGCTGTACCCGCGTCACGCCTATGGCCAGCGGCTCATCATGGCTGATGGCCCTCTTGAACAGGAACTCGAAACTCGCCCCTGTCGCCGTCTCCAGTGCTATCGCGGCACCGTCCACCGAGCCTGGCCGACGCTTTTATTCCATTGCGGATCACCGGCAAAAAAAGCGCTGTTAACCAGATTTTCTAAGCCGCCAATACAAACTCGCCGGCTCAACGGGTGAGGTGATGGATGTGTGATTCGAACATAAGCGCCTTTCCGCTGCACCGGCGGCGGAAGTTGGTCGAAGGTATCGCCCGGATCCTGGAATCCAAGAACGGGGAAGACGCGAATGCCTTCTGGCGCAACACCGCTAAGCAAATTCTCGTTCAATTGTCCGAATCAGGGATTTCACCCAGGCTCGCCGAACAGGAAGTTGGAACGCTTCTTCATGCAGTCTTAAGCAATATAGCCATCCGGAGTGCTGCGACGCTTGCATGATAGCATCGGCTCGCGACAAAGGACTGCCGACGGCGCGCTCGGCAAGGCGATACTGGCTGGAGCTCACATTGGCCGGGCCAGAGCGGCCCGACCCACCAGCCACAATCGGCCGACACGGCCGACATCCACCGCTGTTACAACAGCACAGCGGGCACCCGGACGCTGCTGGGTTGACTATAGGTGTCGGAACCGCAAAAAGGGGCCGCTCTTCGTGAGTGGCGTGCGCCGGCAGTCTCGCCCCAAGCCCCCGCCCAGGCTGCCGGCGCGCTTCTAGGAATGTCGAGGTAGGCCGCGCCCAACGCCTTGTCCGACCATGCGTCGATCACATCCTCGAGCAGGCAGCGGGTGTAGGCATCGCATGCGCCTCCGCCTGGCGAGAGGCCTTGCACTTCCTCCAGCGAGGAAAGCCGATTGCCATCGGTGCGCCAGTTTTGGTGTTTGGCCAACTGCCATCTGCGATCTCGTATCGACCCGCCGAGTGAGCTGTGGAAGCTCCTCCTGATTGCAAAAGGGTAGGGCGGCTAAGAGGCGATCGTGATCGATCCTCACGCCTCCGATTCGGCGCGGTAGGCTCCATTCGCGTGAGGGGAAGACGCGGTGCATTTGCGCTTTGCGAAATCGCCGGAGCCGTTTTCGAGCATGACACTCATACCGGCGATGTCGGCACCGATGCAGGATATCAAAAACGACAAGCTGCATTCTAGCCAAATGCTTGCCCGCTTGATGCACGGCAATGAGCTTTCGGCGGCCTGAAGCGGCGATCTGGTTTCCTTTGCGGTGCGTTTTCCCAAACCTCATCAGGCGCCGGCGGTGATCCGTCGTGGATGAAGGCGAGGGTTTGCGGGTTGAGGTCAGCGGGTTTGTTCCGGGACGTCTGCGCCCCATCGTTTATGTCGCGAGTTGCGGGATGCGACTGAGGACGATGCGCAAAATGCGCTGATCCGGGCAGGATGTCGTCAGGTGCAGGTGAATTTGGGTTTTCAACTCTACCACGCGCCTCTCACTGTGACCTCGATCACGCGCGATCAGTGATCGCTAGATGGGTCGCCGGATGCAGCGAACGGCGCCAGCATTCAGCGCTCGGATCACACCTGCGGCCCTCTGCCGCCACGCACAGCAACACACGGCTGCGCAATTCTACCGGCCCCGGCGATCGCTGTTGCCCAATCCGCTACCAGGCGCGCAATTCTCAACCGAGGACTCTGGCGTCAGCCCGGTGCCCAGTTGGTCACAGCATTTTGTCCGCGTCCGATAGACGACAATCTGTGTTCAGGTCCAGACATCCTAAGGGTTAGGATCAAGCCGGCCAGGGGTGACTCCTCCGGATTGTGGTCGCTGCTCACAACCTTTTTGGTGGCATGCCAATTGCATATTCATAGCCATGATACGTGTTCCGACATGGCTCGTCGCGCAGTCTTTAGCCCAGGAGTTCACATGACATTCGTCCGAACGCAATACAGGCTGCGCATCCCGCGTGGGACGCCCTAGCTCCGTTGGATTTCGCTGCGATCGGCAGACAGGATCGCTATCCCTCAGATCGCTTTCAGGCTGTCAGCTAGGGCTGCCATAAGGGTTCTCGTAAAACAAACATTCAGGAGAACTTATGACTCGACCACATGAATATCTGCTTCGCCGGCTCTCCCAATGGCACATAACACCAGATCCTCTTCAAATCCGTGATGATCCAAAAGGAAAACGAAAAATGCATACCTCAGAAAAAGACGCTGTGGCGCGCTCGAGTCTCCTGAAATTGCGGTCTCACTGGCCACGAACGATACTTGCTGCCACGGCGTTGGCCATTATAATGACCGCTCCAGCTCCAGCAGTCCCCCAAGATGCTGACAAACACTACTCCGAACAAAGCTTGGTTGGTGAAGACTGGATAAGTTGTATACTTGGGGCATTGTGCATTGGCGATCCAGAGGTCCTCGAAGACCTACCGTCACCTAGCCCGCTTGATGCACGGCGGTGAGCTTTCGGCGGCCTGAGGCGGCGCTCTGGTCACCATTGCGGTACGTTTTGACAAGCCTCGTCGGGCGCCGGGTTGATCCGTCGGTGATGGGAGGCGGGGTTTTGCGGGTTGCGGTCAGCGTCCTCAGTCGCATCCCGCAACTCGCGACATAAACGATGGGGCGCAGATGCCCCAAAACGAACGATGCGCAGGATGCGCTGGTCCGGGCTGGATGTCGGCAGGTGCAGGCGAATTTGGGTCTTCATCTCGATCGCACGCGCGGCGATCTTGATGAGGCGCAATCGCAGCGTGTCGAATTGGGCGACGGCAAAGCTCGTTTCGGCATCGCGGCGCGCAGGCCCCGCATAAGCCAGTAGGCGCCGGCATGCAGGAACAGCCGGAACTGGTTAGCCGTCGCTCTTGCGCAGGATGTCCGGTCGCCAGCGAGATGCATCTTCCAGGACTTGATGTGGTTCTCGGCCGCGCCGCACCGGCAATAGACATCCTCGTAGAGTGCCTTGGCCTTGCCACCGGCAAAGTTGGTGACGATGAAGCGGGTATCGGCACCTTTGGCGCCGACCTCGACCCGCGCGATGACGTGCTCGACGCGGCTCCAACTGGCGGGCCCATCCAGGAACTCCGTGAAGCGGCGGACCTTGCCCGTCTTGCCGACGCTTCAAGGCGCGCCATCGTGCGGGTCTCCAGCTCCGCGGCATGCTTGCGCAAGGTCGTGGCGGGCGCAACGCCGAGGATGAAGTCAACATCGTTGCGGTAGTGTCTCAGTTTGAAAATCTTGTCAGCAGAGTCGTCACGAGGACCATTCCGGGCTGTGCTTGCCGCTAAGCATATGGCAGCATACGCCGAATCATGTCCAAAGACCTCAACCCAGAGAAAGCGCTGATTTTCCGGATTGTCCACAGGGACAACATTGGACCCGTGTTGGCCGATGGCTGCCACTGCCGCGCCACCATGGAAGGTAAAAAATATATCGAGATCGGCAACCCGGAGCTCATCCAAAAGCGCACTGAAAAAGCAGTGCCAAGCGGGCCAGGCGGTACTCTGAGCGACTATGTTCCGTTCTATTTCACGCCCTACAGCCCGATGCTCTACAATATCAAGACGGGTTACAACGGCATCAAGCAGCGCCCCATGCGGGATATCTTGATCCTCGTGTCTTCGCTGCGTCACTTGGCCAAGCTCGAAGTTCCGTTTGTGTTTACCGACCGTCATGCCTATCTGAGGATGGCGCAGTTCTCGGACGATTTGGCCGATCTTAATTGGATCATTTGGTCAACCCTGCAAGCTCGCGATTTCAAACGCGATGACGTTGACAAGTTCGAGAAATATCAGGCTGAAGCGCTGGTCTATAAGCACGTTCCGCTCGATGCGCTGCTCGGCATCGTTTGCTATGACGCAGAAACTAAGGCCGAGATCGAGGCAGCCGCCGCGAAAGCAGGCGCTAATGCGAAAGTTTTGGCGGAAAGGAGATGGTTCCTCTGATGGTCAAATTTGTCCGTGGCAACCTACTCGAAGCTGACACTGAAGCTCTGGTAAACACCGTCAACACCGTCGGCGTGATGGGGAAGGGCGTGGCCTTGATGTTCAAGGAGGCATTCCCCGAAAACTTCAAGCTTTACGAAGCAGCTTGTGAGGACAAGCGCGTGCGGCTTGGCGAGATGTTCGTTACGGAGAGGAACGACCTCTATGGCCCGAAATGGATAATCAACTTCCCTACCAAGGCGCACTGGCGGTATCCATCCAAGATTGAATGGATAGCAAATGGCCTGGACAACCTTAAAGCGGTCTTGAAGCGCAATAACATCAAATCCATAGCAATTCCACCTTTGGGTGCTGGCAACGGCGGCTTAGAGTGGCAGGAGGTTCGTGAACTCATCCTTTCTAAGCTTGACCCTCTAAAAGATGTTGAAGTTGTTGTTTATGAACCGACTCACCAATACCAGAATGTGGCCAAACGTACTGGCGTAGATAAGTTGACTCCAGCGCGAGCGCTGATAGCGGAACTTGTCAGGAGATATTGTATTCTTGGAATCCAGTGCTCTTTGCTTGAAGTCCAGAAGCTTGGCTATTTCGTAGAGCGATTCGCGAACCGAGAAGGTTTGGATGCAATGAAATTCGAATTTGGAGCAAATAAATATGGTCCGTATTCGGACAAGATGAAGCACATGTTGAATGCTTTGGATGGGAGCTATTTACATTGCGACAAGCGACTTGGTGATGCCGGCCCCTTTGAGCCAATTCATTTTGATGATGAGCGAAAGGAGCACGTTTCTGCCTACTTTTCTACCGCAGAGGCAAAGCCATATCGATCGGCTTTGGAGGCCACAAGCAGGCTTATCGACGGATTCGAGTCTCCCTTAGGAATGGAGTTGCTCGCGACTGTCGATTGGTTGGTGCACCACGAAAAGGTTGCTCCCCAAGTTGCCGAAATCAGGGAAGCTCTGCCCAAATGGCCCGGTGGCGAAGATGCGGCTGAGCGCAAGTTGCGGCTGTTTGATGATCGCATCGTCAAGATAGCCCTGGATGCCTTGAAGGAAAACTCTTTGGTGCAGGCAAGCTAATGCCCACGGGACCCAAAGGACAGAAACGCCCCGCCGACGTGATCGGCAACGCCGTCCGCGTCATGCGCATTGCAACTGGCGAGGAAACCGACGACACGTCGGACGACGGCAAGAGTGCTGCCGCGAAAGAGCTTGGTTCGAAAGGCGGAAAGAAGCGCGCCGCCAATATGACGCCAGAGCGCCGAGCGGAAATCGCACGGGACGCTGCAAAAAAGAGATGGGGAAGTCGGTAGCATAGTTGACCTGAAACGCCATTTTTTGGAATCTGGTTTGCACGAATCAGATCGGAGCCAATTTGGCAATGCCCATCATTCCCGAAATTCAGGAGCGCTTGCGCCTAGCTTTTCCGCCGTCTTGTGACCTTCTCCTCTCACGCGCGGTTCAAGAAGGAAGTTTCTTGGCCGGGCATCTTTTTGAGGGTGAATCCTTCCTGAACAATGTGATCGGCCGGGACATCCGAGGGCACGTTCGCCGCGTCGGAATCGCCTACCAGATCGATTTGTATTGTAACCGTGGCGATCTCCCGTTCGTCACGGCTATGAAGCCGATGCCGAAGGGGAATTGGCATTGGCTGGAGATTACGGCTACAGGTGCAATCGGCCATGTCGTCCGTACCGATGATGTCGACGGCTTCCCGGACGAAGCAGAGAGTAGACAGGATAAGCGGCTCTCAATCCAACCCGATCTCTTGAGCTGGTCTGAGAAGGACAAGGACATCAACAAGCTGGTTCACGAGATACCCAAGCTTTACGCGTGGCTGACGTTTCGCGCGGCCCATGATGGAAAGCTTAGCCATCTCTGCTGGGGTGCGCCGGCTCCCGACACTGATACCTGGATTGGCCATATCAACGTGTTGGAGGAAGTGGCCAAACGCGGCGCCGAAGTGCCTGCCGTTACAAAGGTGCCAGACCCGAAGGAAGTGCTGCGCTTGAAAGACCACGTTGCTCAGGCGCTAGAAGAAGACGCCAAGAAGAAAGGCGCATAGCAGTTATGAATGACCTCTTTTCGGCCGATAGGAGGAATCTGCCTAGGGTAATCCCAGAGCGCATTCGCGAAGCTCGTGAGGCGCGGGGCCTGCAGATCGAAGCCTTTTCCGAACTCTTAGATATTACTAAACAGGCGGTTTCCCGCCTGGAAAGCGGCCTGTCGGCTCCCAGTGGGGAGACCTTCGGTCGCATCATAGCCGTAACGCGGCAGCCTCCGGCCTTCTTCACCACGCCAAGGCAACGCGCCGCAGATGGCATATTGCCATTTTGGCGGAGTTTGAAACGCGTTGAGCTGCACCACCGCAAGCGCATCGCTCGACGTCTTGAATGGGCTAGCGACGTTGTGGCGTACTTGGAGCGCTTCATCGACCTGCCTACGATTGATCTTCCATCGCTCGATTTTGAACCGGCATCGCAATCGATTGAGCAAATCGAGGCGGCTGCTGACGCTTTGCGTAGCGCTTGGTCGCTTGGTCGTGGACCCATTCGAGACCTATCTGCGATCATGGAACTGCATGGGTTCATTCTAATACATGAAGCGGTTGATTGCGCTGATATGGATGCGGTGTCGTGTTGGCAATCGGGCCGCCCATACGTGCTGTTTTCGTCCGATGTAACCAGCGGTCCGCGCACAGCCTATAATCTTGCACACGAACTTGGGCATATGTTGCTGCATTCTTCGGTCGCGGTTACATCCGACAATATTAATGAAATTGAGCGGCAGGCGAATCGCTTCGCCAGCGCGCTACTTCTGCCGCAAGATACTTTCAGTCGGGAAGTCTTGGGTACGTCTCTTAGTCACTTTGAGTTTTTGAAGCAGAAGTGGGGTGTATCTATCGCCGCTATGGCCTATAGATGTAAAGATTTGGAGTTAATAAACGTAAATCAGCATGGCTATATTATGCGGCAGTTAAATATGAAGCGCATCAGAAATCACGAGCCGCTTGATGAGCTGTTTCAGACGCGCGAACCGACAATTCTGGAATCATCTATCAAAATGCTTTTAGATCACGGAGTGCAGACCAAAGACCAATTAGAGGAAGCGCTAGCGCTTAGCCTGGGTGATATCGAGCGGCTTTGTGGCCTGCCAAAGGGTCACCTGGATACGCGTGTCGTGCCGTTCACGCCGAGACTTCGAAATTCGAATTGAACTTTGAATGCTTGACGCTAAGCATAAAAGTTCACATACTAGGGGCATGAACAAGCTGCCCCTGCAAACCCGCGTCCAAATCCTCTCGATGCTTTGCGAGGGTAGCTCGATGCGGTCGATCTCCCGCGTTGCCGATGTGTCGATCAACACCGTTTCCAAGCTGCTGGTCGATGCCGGCAAGTTCTGCGCCGATCTGCATGACCGCGAAGTCCGCAACGTCACGTCGAAGCGTATCCAGTGCGATGAAATCTGGTCGTTTGTCGGCGCGAAGGCCAAGAACGTTTCGACGATGAAGCAGCCGGTCGAAGGCGCTGGCGACGTGTGGACCTGGACCGCTCTGGACAGCGACACCAAGCTTATCGTGTCGTGGCTGGTCGGAGGTCGCGACGGCGAATATGCGCTGGCCTTCATGGATGACGTGAAGGACCGCATTGCGAACCGCGTCCAGCTTACGACCGATGGTCACCGCGCCTATCTCAATGCGGTCGAGGAAGCCTTTGGAGCCGACAGCGATTATGCCATGCTTGTGAAGCAGTACGGCGAGCCGGAAAGCAACAAGTCGCCAGAGCGCCGCTATAGCCCGGCTGTCTGCACTGGCGTCAAGACGCGCGTCGAAGGCAATCCGGAGCATGTCAGCACGTCGCACATCGAGCGCGCCAATCTCACCATGCGCATGGCAAACCGCCGCTTCACGCGTCTTACCAATGCGTTCTCAAAGAAGTTCGACAACCACGTCCACCTAGTCGCGATCTATACCGTCTGGTACAACTTCATCAAAATGAATAAGACGTCGAAAATGACGCCCGCAATGGCGGCTGGCGTGTCGCAAACTCTCTGGTCGATGGAAGACCTTTGCGAGAAGATGGACGCCGTTGCGCCGAAGCCGGGCAAGCGCGGTCTTTACAAAAAGCACGTGGCGGAAAATTCAAACTGAGACACTACCGGCGCGGCACCAGTCGATGACCTGTGGACTGCAATAGTGGCGGTCGGTCCGGATCAGGATCCGGGTGTTCGGCCAGTTGCTCCGGATCGCCCGCACCAGGCGGCGCAGGTGGGGGCGGATTTGTGCCCCACTCGGCCGCTTGGCCGCGACGAAGCGGCCATCGCCATCGAACACCACGATCGGCTGGAAGCCGTACTCGTCGTGATGGGCATTGAACAGACGAGCTGCTGGCCGCCGTGCACGGCATTAAAGGTGTCGTCGATGTCGAGCACGATCCGCTTCGGAATCTGCCGGACGGAGGCACAGTAAAGATCAACCATCGCCCGGCCCATCGCGACCAGTTCCCGCACGCCGGGCAGGTTCTCCAGCCGGCACATTGTCGATTGCGACGCCAGATCCCGACCCGAATGGGGTGCATCCTGGGCCATCTTGAAGATCGGATCGGAGCGCAGCCGGTTGGCATCATTGCCATCCACATAACCGGCGGCAATCATCTTCATGCGCAAGCCGATCATGTCGGCCAGGCTATGGACGACTTGGCCCGGGCAGCGCGGATCATCGATGCAGCGTGCCAGACGCTCCGCCACCCGCAGCCACTTCTCCACCTCGGCCAGAGCCAGAACGCCACTGTTGGACGACAGGATGCCGCCGTCGAAACGGGCAACGACGGACTTGCCTCCGACAGATGATAAACCGCTCAGCGGCGGCGTAGGATCGTGCATGGCGGGTGTGGTCTCCGGAATGATTAGGATTGGCGTAAGCAACCAAATTCCACGTCGTTTCAACGGCTTGCACCACCTCCGCCAACCCTCATGAATCAGGCTAGCTGACCGGCATATGTCCGGCCTCCCGCAAGGCGCCTAGGAAGAGAGCGGCATGGTCGTCGACATTAATCTTGGCCTGCATCGACAGGGGCATGCTGGTCCAATTCTCCAGTGGAGCGGTCAAACCCAAGAAAATTCCACCGACAATGCAATGGCGGATAACAACGCCTTTTATGTCCAAAGCCAGCACGCCGGTCCGGTCACTTGGATATCGGATGGCCGCGATCCGCTGGACCGCCGCGTCGCCGTCCACCCGCACGTCGAAAAGCAGGATACCGCGGCTCCTGGCGGCTATCGCCGCGGCCTTTTCAGTGAAGCCTATGGAGAGCGCGCCGACACTTTCGACCGCCATCTGGAATACCAGCGAATCCAGTTCATCCGCAGCCATGGGAGCAATTGCGCGCAACACAGGGGTGATTGCAATGACGCACACGGCTTGTTCACAGAAGACGGCCCACGCCCGATCGTTTGGTTTGGGTTGACGCTCGGCAACTGACTGACGGCGTGCTCCGATTCGAGCCAATCCTGAACCTGAAGGCGCGGGCTAACGTTGGGTTTCCGCTCGAGGCCCATTAATAAAATCGGTTCCTTCAGTCCTCGAAGCTCGGCCACTTGGCGCTTGATCGAAGCGTCGAGAACCTTGTTTCTGCGGGTCCGCGCCTCTTTCAGAGCCTATTTTGTTATGCCTGGATCTTGGAATGCAGTGAAGTGGGCCGTCAGGTTCGTGTTTCTTGCAGGCTCAGCCCGCTTCAGCACAGCGGCACGTCAGCGCATCAAACTCGTCCTCAGTTCACAAACGAGGCTCCCTGGGGTACTGGGAGAGCAGAGAAATCTCCGGTCGCAGCCTACCCGGTCAAAACAGGAAACCCCACGATGAAGACTCTCGTCGTCTGCTCCGGCGGATTGGACTCCATCTCCCTTGCTCACAAGGTGGCAGCGGAGCACGAACTCGCCGGCCTCCTATCCTTCGATTACGGCCAAAGGCACAGCAAGGAATTGGACTTCGCCGGCCTTTGCGCGGAGCGTCTGAACGTCCCGCACCGCATCATCGACATCCGCGAAATCGGCCGCGGCCTTTCCGGCTCCGCGCTGACCGACAATTTGGAGGTACCCGATGGGCACTACGCCGAAGACATGATGAAGGTCACGGTGGTGCCCAACCGGAACGCCATCATGTTGGCCATCGCCTTCGGCTTCGCTGCCGCGCGCAAGTCCGAAGCGGTGGCGACGGCCGTGCATGGTGGCGATCACTTCATCTATCCGGACTGCCGGCCAGCCTTCATCGACGCCTTCCAGATGATGCAAGACCGCGCGCTCGAAGGCTACGCGAATATTCGCCTCTATACGCCTTATGTGAATCTCACGAAGGCGGACATAGTTGAGGATGGAGCCCGACACGGCACGCCATTTGCGGAGACCTGGTCCTGCTACAAGGGCGGCAAGCGTCACTGTGGACGGTGCGGGACCTGCGTCGAGCGGCGCGAGGCGTTTCATCTCTGTGGCCACCCAGATCCCACCGACTACGAGGACGCCGACTTCTGGCTCGACGCGTTGCGCAGGGGGAGCGTGTAATGTTCCGCATCACCAAGGAATTCCACTTTTCGGCCTCTCATCAACTCACGTCCTTGCCGCCTGACCACCAGTGCGCGCGCCTGCACGGGCATAACTACATCGTCGAAGTGGAGCTATCGGGCAAGGAACTGAACGAGCACGGCTTTGTCCGCGACTATCACGATTTGGCACCGCTCAAACGTTATATCGACGATAAATTCGACCACCGACATCTCAATGACGTGCTGGGACATGAAAAGGTTACCGCGGAATGTCTGGCCAGACACTTTTATGAATGGTGCAAGGCACGCTTGCCCGAAACCACGGCCGTGCGGGTTAGCGAAACGCCGAAAACATGGGCCGAATGCCGGCCATGACCGATACGCATCCCGCAATCCGCGTGAGTGAGATTTTCGGGCCGACGATCCAGGGCGAGGGCGTGCTCATCGGTCTGCCGACGGTCTTCGTCAGAACCGGCGGGTGTGATTATCGCTGTTCCTGGTGCGACAGTCTGCATGCGGTGGATAGGCAATTCCGGCACGAATGGGAGATGATGTCCTCCGACGCGGTGTGGCAAAACGTGGTCGCGCTTTCCGGCGGCCGCCCGTTGATGGTTTCGCTGTCAGGCGGCAATCCGGCTATCCAGCCTTTCGGTGCTCTCATCAAGCGAGGCCATGATGAGGGCTACCGATTTGCGCTGGAAACCCAAGGTTCCGTGGTCAGGGAATGGTTCGCCGAACTTGACGTGCTGGTCCTCAGCCCAAAGCCGCCGTCAAGCGAAATGAGGGCCGATTGGGCTACTATCGAGGCATGCTTCCAGGCGGCGCAGGACAAGCCGCAAGTCGTGCTGAAGCTCGTTGTTTTCGACGAAAATGACTATGCGTTTGCCAAAGAGGCCGCCGCGAGATTTCCGCGACTTCCAGTCTATCTGCAACCCGGCAATCACACGCCGCCACACCCCGGAAATGAAAACGCGCCTGTCGACGTTGATGGAATAATGAAACGCATGGAGTGGCTGGTTGATAGCGTAACCCGCGACAGGTGGTTCGAAGCCCGCGTGTTACCACAGCTGCACGTTATGCTCTGGGGTAACAAACGAGGCGTCTAGCCAGCACTCGCCGGGGCGACAGCCTTCGGCATCCCATAGGGGTCTTCCTCAATTTGTGTGGTTCATTCGCCGTTAGAGATGGTGCCGCTATGGGCGGGCATGCGAACGAAAACGAAATGGTCGCCCGGCCCAGGGGTCAAAATTCTGGGTGTCGCGCTCACTGATGATGACAGTTGGGTTGTTTCGGCTACTGGACCAGCGTTCGGCATCTGCCCCGATTGCGGACGGCGGACCCGAAATCGGCATGGCTGGTTCAACCGCAGCCTTCAGGATCTCCCGGTGCAGGGCAAAACCGTGGCGGTGAAGCTTCGGCTGAGTCGCTGGCGGTGTACGCATCAGAAATGTCGACGACAAACGTTCGCCGACCGGCTGCCGACGATCGCTTACCCTTACGCGCGCCGGACAAGGAGGGTCGCGGAGATTGTCGGTCTGCTCGGCCATAGCGCCGGCGGGCGTGCTGCAGAACGTCTGATGAACCGTCTGGGCATGCCAGTCAGCGACGACACGATCCTGCGGCACCCAAGCGTCATGCGGTACGCAACAGGCCGGTCTCTTCCCGGATTGTCGGTATTGACGACTGGAGCTGGCGCCGATCCTGGCGCTACGGGACCATCATCGTAGACCTGGAAAGACGCGAGGTTGTCGACGTACTCGAAGATTGCACCATGAAGGGCACGGATCTTTTCGGAGATTGCCCGTCGGACCGGCTATGGTCGGCGCAGCATCGCAAAGTGGCTCACTTACGATGAGCCGCCGGATCGACGCAGAGCAACCCCGAAGCCGACGTCCCCTCGCTGTTTTGAGGTGTATCTTGCCGTGCGTTGGAAAGACGGCATCCTCCGCGGGCGAGACCTGTTCGACGAGATCAAGCAGCGCGGCTATATCGGCAGCTTCTCGAACCTCGAACGGCTTCTTGCCAGTTGGCGCCGCACCGACAAAGCCAGCAACAGCGTTGCGCGGTCATCCGCATCGGCACCAGCACCTTTCAAACTGAGCGCCGCTCGGACCCTGGATCCAGCGACGGGGCACGTTATCTCGCCGGTCGTGGCCGCGGCGTTGTGCATGAAGCCACGAGGAATACTCACTCCGGATCAGGCAAGGAAGGTGGATGTCTTGAAGCAGGCTTCGCCGGATTTCGCGGCGATGCGCCGCCTTGCCATGCGCTTCCGGGCTATCTTTCGAAGCCGGGACGTTTCGAAGCTGGAAGGCTGGGTTGACGATGCACAGGACTCCGGCATCCTGGGCATGCGGCGTTTCGCACGGGCACTACGACGCGACGTCGATGCCTTCAGAAAAGCAATCGAGTTCCCTTGGAGCAACGGCCAGACTGAAGGGCAGATCAACCGCCTCAAGACCCTCAAGCGCGCCATGTACGGCCGAGCCGGTGCCGAAGTCCTCAGGGCAAGGATGCTGCCGATCCATGTCCTCGATCACCACACAAATTGAGGAAGACCCCGATTAGCTGCCAAGCGACAACGTGAGCACGCGGCTACGGGAAGAGGGGTCGACCTCTCGGATACCGCTCGATCGGGCAGTCAAGCGAGCTACCGCTCAGGAAGCCAGTGGATTCAATGTTAGAGGACATTCGGCCTTCGCGAGTGATTTTTCGGCCCTGGACGACTGCTCAAGCTGTCTTCGGGCGGAGCCTCGCCAGCTCTCTCAAGGAGAGAATCGACTGTGGGGAACAGCTCACGGTCGCGCAGCATTGTTGAGAGCCGCGTCGGAGAAAGCAATGGCTCGTATTCTCGCAATCTAGCTCTTGCCCACTCACACATGCGCGTCAGTTCGGTTTCACTGTCCTGCCCTGCATTGACAGCATAGGTATCGATCCAGTTCCTTAGGTCGGCAGCACGCTTTCTTTCCTCAATGAACTGTTCCAGCATGGCCAGGCGTTCGCTCTCACGTCGACGTCGCTCGATAGCTTTTTCCTGCAACTGAGCGGGCTGGGGAGTTCGGCTGGGATTGGAAGCGTGCACTTGTGACCTGTCATTGAGATGCCTACGCGGGCAAATGGAGAATGGCCAAGTCTATCCCTCATTCAGCTTGAAACCACCCGATTCCTGCGCTGAGACTTCGCTTAAGGGGTCGGAACAAGGTGCGCCGGTAGAAACCGGCAAGGAGTAGATGGTGAAAGTCCATTGCAATGAAGGAGTAGCGATCCACATTGACCCCGAGTCATGCGCGGGCAGCCGTGAGGCTGTGCGTGAAGCGTTGACAGGGGAGCGTGTAGGCCAGCCATTGAACCGCGAAATTGACGCTTCTCGGGTGCCGACGTTCGTCTTGTGTGCGGAAGGCAATATGAATCGGCGCGACAGCGCGAGTGTCGATTCAACCCGGCGTGGTCTGAGACCCTGGCATGCATGGACGCTCCTTGCGCGGGAACCGGGAGACCTCGGGATTGGCCAGAGTGGGATGCCACTGCTGGTCCGCATCGGGAAGGCGAGGAGCCGAATCCGGTGAAGAACGATCTCGAGGAGTCAGATCCTGCCATAGTAGCAACGAACCTCGCGAACAACGCCGGAGTATCGGTGGCGGAGCAAGGGGAGCCAAGGGCAGGAACCAAGGGGAATGCGGACCAGCAAAGCACGCGCCGGGCACAGGACCGGGAAAGTGTGTCCCATGCGCTGGACCGCATACGGAATGCTGCAAGGCAAAGGAAGAAGGAGAAGTTCACCGCACTCTTCCACCACATCAATCCAGAGATGCTGAAGACGGCGTTCTACGCACTCAAGCGTAACGCGGTCCCCGGCGTAGATGGACAAAGGTGGCGAACCTACGAAGCAGACCTCGATCAAAGGATCGTGGACCTGCATAGTCGGGTTCAACGGGGAGTGTATCGTGCTCTTCCGTCCCGGCGGAGGTATATACCGAAGCCAGACGGACGGCAGCGACCGATCGCAATTGCCGCCCTTGAAGACAAGATTGTCCAGAGGGCGACGGCGACGGTGCTGAACCAAATCTACGAGGAGGACTTCCTCGGGTTCAGCTATGGGTTCCGACCAGAGCGCGGCCAGCATGATGCGCTGGACGCTCTGTTTGTAGGAATCGAAACGCGGAAGGTGAGCTACATTCTGGACGCCGACGTCGCGGGCTTTTTCGACGGCGTCAGCCAGGATTGGCTGGTTCGTTTCGTGGAGCACCGCGTCGGTGACAGGCGCATCATCCACCTAATCCGCAAATGGCTCAGGGCGGGTGTTCTAGAAGACGGGATCGTTACTGTAAGTGAAAGGGGAACGGGACAAGGATCGGTGATTTCGCCGCTACTTTCCAATATCTACCTGCACTACGTCTTTGATCTTTGGGCCGATCGTTGGCGACGACGTGAGGCCACCGGCGACGTGATTATCGTGCGCTACGCGGACGATATCGTGGTTGGCTTCGAACACGAAGCCGATGCCCGGCGTTTCTGGGACATGATGCGGCAACGGCTGCAGGAGTTTGCGTTGCAACTCCATCCGGAAAAGACCCGACTGATCGAGTTTGGCCGCTATGCGGCTCAGGCCCGCCGCAGGAAAGGGGTTGGCAAACCGGAGACGTTCAACTTCCTCGGTTTTACGCATATCTGCGGCAAGACCCGGCATGGCCGGTTCCAGATCCTCCGGAAAAGCCGGAGGGACCGTAGAATGGCGAAGCTGACTGAGGTCAAGAACGAGTTGCGACGGCGCATGCATTGGCCCATCCCAGAGCAGGGACGATGGCTGAAGCAGGTGCTTACTGGCTACTATGCCTATCACGCTGTACCGACCAATTTTCGGTCGCTCGGCGCCTTTCGCGACCGCATCATCAGGCTCTGGGCTCAGACGCTTCGGCGGCGGAGCCAGAGACATCGATTGATCTGGGAGAGAATGATAAGGCTCGCCAATGACTGGCTTCCGCGACCCCGGATCCTTCATCCTTGGCCGCGTATACGCTTCGCCGTCAAACACCCAAGGTAGGAGCCGGATGCGGGAATTCCGCTCGTCCGGATCTGTGCGGGGGGTGCCCAGTAATGGGCATCCCTACCGCGATAACTGTTTGCGTGTTCCGGTGATGCGGACGGCTATTCCGATTTGAAACCGAGCGGAGCGCTTTGAGCGGTGGCGAGACGAAGAGATTGCGCAGAGAAGATCGAAGCGAAGCGCCATGCGAGCCTAAGCGGGGCGCGCCGACGCGGATTCGGTTGCGCGGCTTTGGTCGGAGAGCGATTGGGCGTAGTTTTTTCGCCAGTCACGGAGAAGTCATCGCTTCCGCTCTGTCGTAGCCATTGAGCTTGTAGACAAGGGTCGAGATCAACCAGCTGAGGACAAATATTCCGGCAACAATGTAGCCGAAGATGGTCAGGTCGCCATTGACGTTGCCAACGACATTCCACACCCCCCCTTGTAAGCTCAGCCTGTCGGCAATCAGTCCAAGCGTCTCGATACCGCCGATGAAGATGGCGATCACCACGGATGCGGCCGTAATCGTCATGTTGTACCAGAGTTTGCGTATCGGATTGACAAATGCCCAACCGTAAGCACGGGTCATCAGCACGCTGTCGATCGTGTCCAAGAGCGACATGCCGGCGGTGAACAGAGCCGGAAAGACCAATATCGTCCAGAACGACGTACCGGCTGCTGCCTGCGCCGCCGAAATGCCAAGCAGGCCGATTTCGGTTGCGGTGTCGAAGCCGAGCCCGAACAGAAAGCCGACCGGGTACATATGCCAGGAGCGTGTGACGACACGAAACATTGGCCGGAAAATGCGGGCGAAGAAGCCGCGTCCGGCCAGCAGCGCCTCCAGATCCTCCTCGACCATGGGCTCACCGCGTTGAGCCTTCGAAAAGGCCTGCCAGATGCCTTTTAGGATGAAGAGGTTCGCGATGCCAATGGCGAGCAGGAACAGGGCCGAGATGCAGGTTCCAATCATGCCGCCTAGATCGTGAAACCTTTCCAGCCGGCCCTGAGGTGCTGCGGCCGTGCCGGCGATCGCCAAGGATGCCAGTACGACGATCGTGGAATGGCCTAGCGAAAAGAACAGACCAGCCGAGAAGGGGGCCTTCTTCTCCTGCATGAGCTTGCGGACGACATTGTCGATCGCAGCGATGTGGTCGGCGTCGAAAGCATGCCTCAGCCCAAACGTATAAGCGAGCAAGGCCGTGCCGAGCAGGGCAGGGTGATGGGAAAAGGCAAACCAGGCCCATGCCCACGCGGCAATGTTGGCCGCGATCAGAAAAACGCCAGTGAATACCGTCTTGGAGCGCAGATGGTCGGGCCGGTCGTCGAACAGGCTGGCGATCATGATCTATTCCCCACTCGCGAGACGACCAATTACCTGCGCCATGTTTTTGGCTTTTGCCTAGCTTTTATCTGCGGCGGACCTTTGCGGCGCAATCGCAGAGGACTGGCCGAGAGATTGCCGTTGGCTGCGCAGCCAACCGTACCACTGGTCGACGCCCCCGCCGTTGCGCACCGACAAAGCTATCGCCTCGATTGCTGGGTTGACCGCACGTGCATTGGCCAATGCGACATCCATATCAAAATCGACATAGGGCAACAGGTCAGTCTTGCTGATGATCATGAGGTTGGCGGCCTGGAACATGTTCGGGTATTTAAGCGGCTTGTCCTGTCCCTCGGTTACAGAGAGAACGATGACCTTTGCATGCTCGCCGAGGTCGAACAGCGCGGGGCACACAAGATTGCCGACATTTTCTATCAGCACCATCGCGCCGCCAGGTGGCCTCAGCTCCTGCAGAGCCTGTGCCACCATGTCAGCCTCAAGGTGGCATCCGGTTCCAGTGTTGACCTGAACCGCCGCTGCCCCCGCGGCCCGAATCCGTTCGCCGTCGTTAGCGGTGGCCTGATCGCCTTCGATAACGAAGATCGGGATTTCGTCCTTGAGGTCCTGAATTGTCCGTTCCAGCAACGTCGTCTTGCCGGCACCAGGCGAGCTGACGATGTTCAATGCCAGGATTTCCCGCCCCTCGAACCAGCCTCGGTTGCGCATGGCGAGCTTGTCGTTCTTGGCAAGCAAGTGGGCCTCAAGCTCGACGACCGTCGTCCGGCGCCCATCCGCATGATGGTGCTGATGGTCATCATGATCGTGATCATGATGATGCTGGCAATCACCCTCATGGTGATGGGAATGGTCATGGCTGTGCGGATGATCATGTCCGTGGGGGTGGCCATGATCGTGGTCGTGGTGATGATATCCGTGCTCATGGTCGTGCGCATGCCCCTCGCCATGGCTGTGGGAATGCAAATGGCCATGATCATGCTGATGATCATCGTGATGGTGTTCAGGGTGCTCGCGATTTCCCAACGGCCGGACAAGGCCCGTCTGTAAATTCAGCATCCTGGCGTCGGAGTTTGATCCGCATCCGCAGGTCGCGCACATCAGGCAGCCTCCTCCAGTTCCATTTCCCTGATCTTCAGTTCCTCGCCGGCCAGGCGCTCGAGCAATCGCGAGCCGCAGCCACATGCCTGGTAGAGCGTCGAGGTTTCGAATTCGGCGCCGCAGCCGCGACAGCGGCAGCGGCCGGTGATCTCTCTGATCTCGAGCAAGGCGCCTTCAAGCGCCGTCCCCTTCGAGACGACATCGAAGCAGAAGGACAGTGCATCCGGCATAACCCCGGCAAGACGCCCGACATCGAGCGTAACGCGTCTGACACGGCGGCCCTTCGCCGCCTCCTCGACAATCGAAACGATGCTTCGGGTGATGCCGAGCTCGTGCATGGTTCCTCAACAAATCCGCGGCAATTGCTCGCCGACCAACATGTCGACGATGCGCTTGCCGCCGAAAGTCGTCTTCATCGTCACGCGTCCGGCTTCCTCGGCATAAGCGTGCCCGATGAGCATGGCGCACGCGCCGAGCACGTGCTCGCGCATCGCGGCCAGCGCCGCGTCGATCTCGGCTGGTGGAACCGCGATGACGATCTTACCTTCATTGGCGAGATAAAGTGGGTCGAGACCAAGGATCTCGCAAAAGCCGCGGACCTCTTCACGTAGCGGCGTCGCGGCTTCCTCGATTTCGATCGCCACGCCCGATGCCTCGGCCATTTCGTTGAGCACAGTGGCGATCCCGCCGCGTGTCGCATCTCGGATGGTGCGCGTTCCGGGAGCCGCTTCCAAAATCGTATCGATCAGCCCGTGCAGCGGCGCGCAATCGCTCTCGATCTCCGTTTCCAGGGCAAGATCGCCGCGCGCCGCCAGGATCGCTGCGCCGTGGTCGCCGAGAAGCCCGTTGACCAATATGCCGTCGCCCGGCCTGATGGCGCCGATTGCAAGATCGATGCTTGCCGGAATCACACCCACGCCCGTCGTGGTGATGAACAGTTTGTCGCAGGCGCCGCGCTGCACGACTTTCGTGTCCCCGGTAACGATCGCGACGCCCGCCCGCCGCGCTGCGGCCGCCATCGACTGGGCGATGCGACGCAGCTCGTCGATCTTCATGCCTTCCTCGATGACGACGGCGCAGGACAGGTAAAGCGGCTTGGCGCCGCCGACGGCAAGGTCGTTGACAGTGCCGAAGACCGCCAGCTTGCCGATGTCGCCGCCGGGAAAGAACAGCGGATCAACGACGAACGAGTCAGTCGTGAAGGCAAGCCTGTCGCCCTGGGCAGCCAGCGCGGCAAGGTCGATACGCGCCTGGTCTTCAAGCGCTTGCGGTTCGGCAGAGGCAAAGGCGGTGACGAAGACGTCGTCAATCAAGTCCTTCATCGCCTTGCCGCCACCGCCATGAGCAAGCGTCACTGCGGGCACGTGGATACGGCCGAGCTTGCGGGGAGGGGGAGACATGACATTCATGGCGCAGCCGGCACCGTTTCGGGCCGTTCCTGCCGCTTCACACCGCCATATTGGTAATAGGCCGCGCAGGCACCCTCCGGCGAAACCATCAGCGCACCAAGGGGCGTTTCGGGCGTGCAGAGCGTGCCGAATACCTTGCACTGCCAGGGTTTGAGCACACCTTTCAGAACCTCGCCGCACTGGCATGATTTCGGGTCGGCGATCTTGATGTTGGGAATGGCGAACTTGCGCTCGGCGTCAAAGCGCGCATATTCATCGCGCACCCTGACCCCGGAATGGTCGATGGAGCCCAGCCCGCGCCATTCGAAGAACTCCCGCAGCTCATAAACCTTTGCCACGGCCGCCAGCGCAGGATCGTTTCCTGCTTCGGGCACGATGCGCGTGTACTGGTTCTCGATCTCGGCGCGACCCTCCTTGATCTGCTTCAGGATCATCCAGATCGACTGCAGCACGTCGAGCGGTTCGAAGCCGGCGACAACCATGGGACGCCGGTAGAAATTGGCGATGAACTCGTAAGGAGCCGTGCCAATCACCATCGAAACATGGCCGGGCCCGAGGAAGCCATCGAGATGGAGATCGGGGCTGTCCAAGATCGCTTTGATCGTCGGCACGATGGTTATGTGGTTGCAGAAAACCGAGAAGTTCTCGATGCCATCGGCTTCCGCCTGCAGCACGGTAAGCGCAGTGGAGGGCATGGTGGTCTCGAAGCCGAGGCCGAAGAACACCACCTCGCGGTCGGGGTTCTTGCGCGCCAGCGCCAGCGCGTCCATCGGCGAGTACACCATGCGCACGTCGGCGCCGTCGGCCTTGGCCTGCATCAGGCTCTTGCGCGAACCAGGCACGCGCATGGCATCCCCGAAGGTCGTGAAGATGACACCTGGCTGTTCGGCGATGGCAACGCAGTCATCGACCCGTCCCATCGGCAGCACGCAAACCGGGCAGCCCGGCCCGTGGACGAGTTCAATTCCCGGCGGCAGCATGCCCTCCAATCCGTATCGAAAGATCGAGTGCGTATGCCCGCCGCAGACTTCCATGATGTTGAGCGGTCTCTGCTTCGTCACCTCAATCTGGTCGCACAACTTCTCGATCTCACGCACAAGCGTTGCGGCCTTGTCGCGATCGCGGAATTCGTCGGCAAATTTCATTGGACTTTTTCCTTCCTGGCCGCAGAGCCACGATCGTCGGCGAGCAGCGTGTGCACGAGGTCCCACATGATGTGGTACGCCGCGACGTGGCACTCCTGGATGCGGTGGATCGAGGTCGACGGCACGATCAGACAATGGTCGACGGCGCCGGAAGACTTCATCTTGCCGCCGTCGCCGCCCGCGAGTCCGATCGTGGCAACGCCCATCTCCTTGGCCTTCACGAAGGCGGCAATGAGGTTTTGGGAATTGCCGCTGGTCGAGATGCCGATCAGGGCATCGCCCTTGCGCGCATGCGCGACGAGCTGGCGCACGAAGACATGGTCGAAGCCGAGATCGTTACCGACGGCCGAGATCATGGCAAGGTCGGCGACAAGATTGGTCGCGGCCAGCGCCGGCCGGCCCGCCGTGACCGGATGAACGAACTCCACCGCGACATGGCTTGCATCACAACTTGAGCCGCCATTGCCCATCGAAAAGAGCTGGCCACCGCTGGAGTAGACGTCGGCCAGCGTGCGCGCGGCGGCCACAAGAATCTCTGCCTGACCGCCGAAGAATGCCTCATTCGTTTCGCGCGAATCGCGTGCCTTTTCGGCCACCGAATGCAGCAGGGCCGTCTGCAGCTTGGCGGGATCCTGTGTCTTGCCATGAAGAAACGGATAGAGCCCGCTTAATGTGCCTTCATTCGACATAGCTGATCTCCCTAGTGAAGGGCGGATTGACGCATTGCCTCAATTTCTGCCTGCGCCTCGCCAAGTTCTGTGAGGATCTTCAACGTCTCAGCCGCCTCGTTCTCATCGATACGGCTCATCGCAAAGCCGACATGGACAAGCACCCAGTCGCCGACGCAGCTCTCCACGGGGTGCTCGGCGTCGACGATGCAGGCGATGTTGATCTGGCGCCGGACGCCGCTCACGTCGACGATTGCAAGCTTACGCCCGGCATCGTCGATCCTTATGATCCGTCCCGGAATACCGAGGCACATGGGCTTCCTCCTTCTGGCCGGATTTTCCCGGCGACCATAGAATGCGCGGCAGCGATTGCCGCCTGGCCGAGCGCGACGCCACCATCGCCGGCGGGCACCTCGGCGTGGGTGAGGACTTTGAAATCCATCTCCTCTAGCCGGCGCAGGGTCTCCTCGAGCAGGATGCGGTTTTGGAAGCACCCGCCCGAAAGGACGACGGTGTCAAAGCGCGCACCCGCCTCGTCATCGCGGCGCGAAAGTTTCAGCGTCATCGCCGCGAGCGTTTTGGCCAATCCCTTGTGAAAGCGTGCCGCCATCACGCCCGCGGGTGTCTGCAAGATCAGATCCCCAAGCAGCGCGTTCCACATCGCGAGCGGCTCGATATAGGGCAGGCCGCTGTCCTTCAGATTGGGGATAGTGAGAGGATAGGCGAGTTCGTCGCACTCTACGGCCATGGCTTTTGGACAAACGATCGCCTCCAGCCGCATCGCGGCCTCGCCTTCATAGGCCTGGCGCTCAAAACACATGCCGAGCGCGGCCGCGACGGCGTCGAAGAGCCGGCCGCATGAAGATGCCGGCGCGGAATTGACGCCACCCTTGATCATGGCATCGAGCGTGGCGCGCGGCTTGCCGGCAAGCAATTGGAAGACTTCAAGCTCGCTGAAATTCATCGCAAGCTGGGCCCAGCTCGTCTCGGCCATGAGGTGCGCGTAAAGATTGCGCCAGGGTTCGCGCGAGGCCTGCGCGCCGCCAGGCATCGCCACGGGTTTGAACGTGCCGAGCCTGTCGAAATCGCGATAGTCGGCAAGCATGAACTCACCGCCCCAGATTTCGCCGGCAGCTCCCAAACCGAGGCCGTCGAGCGCGATGCCGAGCACAGCGGGTGCATCCAACGGCCGGTCGTTTTCGGCCAGGCAAGCGGCGATGTGCGCATGGTGATGCTGCACCTCGAAAAGCGGAAGGGCTTGTGAATGCGCGCGCTGTCGGGCCAGCTTGCTCGAGACATATTCAGGGTGCCTGTCGCAGGCCAGCGCATCTGGCCGATGATCGAACAGATCGGGGAAGAGTGAGAGGTTCTTGCTGTAGTCGTCGAAGGTGGCCGCGTCCTCCAGATCGCCCTGGTGCTGCGAGAGCACCGCGCGGCCGTCCTTGACTATGCAGAATGTTGCCTTCATCTGCGGGCCGAAGGCAAGGATCTGCGGTGCGGACTCGAAACCGCGCGGCAGGCGAATCGAGGCCGGCGCATAACCACGCGCGCGGCGAAGCATCCGCACCTTACCAGCGGCCAGACGCACAACGCTATCGTCAACGCGGTTGGCGATCTCGCGGTCGTGGATCAGCGCGAAAGACAAGATTGCGCCCAGTTTTGACGCCGCTTCGGCATCATCGGTCACCTGCGGTTCTTCGGAAAGATTGCCGCTGGTCATCACCACTGGACGCGTCATGCGGCGGAACAACAGCACGTGCAGAGGCGTCGACGGCAGCATGAAGCCGTAGGTCGCCATGCCCGGCGCCACACTCTCGGGCAGACGCAGCGGCGCCGAAGCAGCAAGCAGCACGATCGGCGCGGCGGCGGAGCGCAGCGCCTGTTCTTCCCCAGGCGAGACGGCGCAGTGTTTGCGGATCACGTCCATGTCGCGCGCCATCAGCGCGAAGGGCTTGCGCTCGCGCCGCTTCAATTGCCTTAGCCGGTCCACGGCATCGGCGCGCGTAGCGTCGCAGGCCAGCTGGTACCCACCGAGCGCCTTGATGGCGACGATCTCGCCTTTCTGCATAAGGCTCATCGCGGCATCGACGTCATCGAGCATGGAGTGCTGCTCGTAACTCACCGCGCGTCCGTCGAAGCGGATCAGCCTCGCCTTCGGTCCACAGGCGTGACATGCGATCGGTTCGGCGTGAAAGCGCCGGTCAGCCGGGTCGGCATATTCAGCGGCGCAATCGGCGCAAAATGGAAAAGGCGCCATCGTGGTCGAGGCACGGTCGTAGGGCACGCCTTTGACAATCGTCAGGCGAGGGCCGCAATGGGTGCAGTTGGTAAAGGGATATCGGTAGCGCCGCGCGAAGGGGTCGAGCACCTCGGCCGCGCAAGCCGCGCAAATGCCCGCGTCCGGCGAGATCTCCGTGCGAGCTTCGCCGGTCGTGCTTGCGATGATCCTGAAGCCTTCGCCTAGCCAGCCGACGAAAGGCGCCACCTCGATCGCCTCGATTGCCGCCAGCGGTGGCGGCTCGCCGCGCAACCGCTCGACAAGACGAGCAATATCGTCGCGCGGCCCGCGCACCCGGATCAAAACCCCTTCGCCGTCGTTCAGGCCTTCACCGTCGAGCAGAGCCTCTTGCGCGAAACGCCACACCGTCGGACGAAAGCCGACCCCCTGCACGCGGCCGCGTACGCGGATCTGCACGCTTTCGTGCCGGTCCGCGGCCTGCCGGGCGCGGAGGGCCGTCATGGCGCCGCCTCCCATAGGAGCACCCGGTTGTTCCCGGTGTCGGCCACCGCAACCAGGTCCTCATGCACCGCGATCGCGAAGGGCCAGCAGAGACTATCGCGGGTGGCCGCCTTCCAGCGATTGTCGCCCTTGAGGCCGAATCCGTTCTGCCCTGCCAGCATGGTTGCCGGAGCGTCCATATCGAGGCCAGCGAGCGGGAAACCCACAATGCGCGAATTTGCGGTATCGGCGCAAATCAATGTGCCTTCGCGAACGGCGATGCCATAGGGCATCTGCAAAGCCCGCTCGCTCGGGTCGTACGCGGCGCGATTATGATCGATAGCCTCAAAGTTCTTCTGGCCGAGAATGAAGCTCGCCGGCGCTCCGTCTGCATTGGGCATGCCGTTCCAGGCCATGATGCGGCTGTTTCCAGCATCGGTCACAAAAATCCTGCCGCCGCTTACCGCGACCGTATGCGGCCAGCGCATTCCGGAAGCACTTGCGCCGGATCCGGCGTTGTCGTCGCGTGCGAACATGTCCGGCTGACCGAACACCAGATCCGCCGGCTGGCCGTTTGCCTCGGGCAAGGCGTTCCAGACCAGAACGCGCCGGTTGCCGGTATCGGCCACGAAAAGGCGTCCGTCCGCAATCGTCACGCCATAGCACCAGTTGAGCGTATCGGGGCCCGCCAGGGCGCTGCCGCGATTGGCGAGTCCGCAGCCGAAGTCTTTCTGCCCGAGCACCAGGTCCGCCGGCTGGTTGGAGTGCTCGGGCAGCGACGTCCAGATCAGGATGCGATGGTTCCACGCGTCCGCCACGGCCAGGACGTGACCGTCACTGGCAATGCCGGTCGGCATGTTCAAAGTCGCGGGTCCGGGTTTGTCTCCAGCGTTGCGGCCTTCCGCGAAGAAGTCCGGCTGGCCGATGACAAAGTCTGCCGGCGTGTTGTCGGCTTGCGGGAGCTGGCGCCAACCGAGCAGCCGATGATGACCGGTGTCGGCCACAAGGAAAGCGCCGCCCGGCGCAAAGCAGACGCCGCGCGGCCCGAACAATGTCGAGGGACCCGGCGCGACCGGCACCGGCAGGCCGTTCGCAGCGACATGGTGGCCGAGCACGATGCTTGCGCCGGCGGGATCGAGCAGCGGCGCGGCCGGTAAGGGGACCGGGCAAGCCGGCCGGAAAGCGGATGCGAGCGAGACGCGCGTCATCTGGCGAGCCTCACCTCGACGCGGTTGCCGATCACCTTGACCATATGCGGCTGGAGCTGCACCTCGGGAGCAGTGAGGCATTCGCCGGTGGCAAGATCATAGCGCAAGCCATGCCACGGGCAGGTCACGATGCCGTCCTCGACCGCGCCGCCATCAATCTCCAGGCCGAGATGGGCGCAGGCATTCTGGAAGCAGGAAACGACCGCTCCCTGCCGAGACAAAATCACGTTTTCGCCGCCGACCACCTGACGGAGCTTGCCGCCTTGCGGGATCTCGTCGAGCCGACACACGAGATGCCAGCCATCCACCGCACCGAGCGCGAAGGGACTGACAAAACGCACGCTGTCGTTGGCGCCGGCGCCTGATCCCTTGACCCGGAGGATGTCGGTGATTTCTGGGCAGGCGGCCTCCACCGCCTTTTTGACGCCGGCATGGAACGTCAAGGCCGAGGCAGGACACCCGTCACAGGCCCCGGTGAAGCGCACCTCAATGGATGGCGGACGCACCGATACGAGCTCGACGTCGCCTCCGTGGGAAGCAAGCGTCGGGCGCACACCGTCGAGCGCTGCCTCGACACGTTCGCTCAAGCTCGGCTTGAGGATGTTGTGGCGTCGCAGCACGGCATAAACGATCTCGTCAGCGGCCGCCGTCTTCATCGCCTGGAGCGCTGCCGGATCAGCTTTCAGAGCACGGATCAGTCGCCGGAATGCCTCGCCCTGAAGGTCTTCTATGGCGCGCCGGTAGGCTTCCGCGGCAGCGCGCTGCGTCTCGTCCCAGGAAGCAAACAGCGCCTCCAGCCGCTCGATGTCCCCGGTGTATCCGGCGAGCGTATCGCGTTGGGTCGGAACGAGATCGACGGCGTTCATCTGCCCATATTTCCTACCGGTACCGAAGGTCCTTGAAGAGATACGGCTGCACCGCGCCGCCTACGAGGCCGGCCGCCGCCGCGGCGGCTATGACCGGGACCCCGAGCTTGGCCAGGATCACGAGCAGAGCGGCCGTCGTCAGGGCACCTATCGCGGCTTGTCTGTAGACCTTGGCGGGCTCCGCAAAGAGCTTGCCCTTGAGGAACAGGATGATCGAGCTTTTCGCCATTTCCCACATGCTTGCACCTCAGCCGATCAGAGCCAACAGGATCAGGCCGACGACAATGCCAGCAACGCCGCCGACTGGCCCATAGAAGCTTCCCATCATCGCGGCCAGCTGGTAGCCGATCGCCTTGCCGCCGGTTGCCATGCCGCCGATGGCGCCGCCTATGCCGGATGTCACAATGCCTATCAGCAGCGCCAGCGCTGCTACGCCTGCAGTCAGTTCCACTAATGTCACCTCGCGCTCCTTGTTGTGGCTCAATTGAGATGGGGTTGGACGGACCCGGACAATCCGTCGGATTTCGCGGCCGGCGCCGAAAGCAGCTCCCGGTCGATCTGTTCGCAGACCTCCGCCACGATGCGCGCCTTGTCGGCCTCGCCGGAGCCCATGAATATCTCGCGGCATTCGCGGTAATATTCGCGCGCGGCCGTCAGGTTTGCGCGATTGCCGTTGCCCGGATCAGCCGGATCGTCGGGAAGGTTCCACAGACAGTTCGCCTTGTTGGCGATGGTGTTGGCGTATTCCAGCGGCATGGCCGCGCGGGTGCGCACCTTGAGAGCCTCGTCATAGGCTTCGAGCGCGCGCAGATTGTTTTCCACGACATGGCTGGACGAGGCATATTGCAGTGCGTTGCCGAGGTTATTCTGAAGCATCGCGTATTCGGTGGGATGGTCGATCAGATTGACGATCTTCAGCCCTTCCTCGAACGCCTGCACGGCGAGCGCCTCACGCATTTTCGCGCGACTGTCAGTGAAGGGCATGGACAGGAAGGCGGTCGCCAGATTGTTTTGCAGAATGGCGAATTCCTTCGGGAACCTTACACGGTCGAAGGTGCGCACCGCCCGCTGGTAGGCCGAGATGGCATCGGTGATGCGCGCCCTGTTCAGGCCGGCGAGATTGTGGATGGTCAGGCCAAGATTCAACTCCGCTTCGGCGAGCTCTTCCGGTCGGTCAAGATCGGCAAAGTGGCGGGTCGCTTTTTCCAGCTCGGTTCGGGCTCTCTCGAGAGCATCGGCACCGCCGTTCGGCAGAGCCAGAAGCGCGGTCGCCCGGCGAGCGGCAATTCGGGTGCTCAGCAGATATTCGTCGCTCGGACAAATAGCGCCGGCTCGTTCGTAGAGATCAATCGCGGCTTCGATCTGGTCGGGCGATTCTGGAAGCTGCTGGAGCCCCATGGCGATCTCCATGAGCATCTCGGCGCGATCCTGGGGCGAGGCGGAAGGGTCGTCGGCAGCCGCCAATGCGGCGCGCACTTCCTCGTCCACACGAGATTGCCTCACCTTTATCCTCCCATGCTGCTTGGTTGCAGCTTCTGTTGCGGCCGATGCTGCCGATGCTACTAGCTTTTTGAGTGTTGTCTACTTAAATTACGATGTGCAAACTTAGTTTTCAAATGCGCCCCGCCCGATGAAGCCGGCCTGAGAGCTGTCCCACACCACTTGAAGCTCGCGCTCTTCATCATCCGCGATCCCGTTCGCCCGCAAGAAGTCGGGAGCGTGCGCCACCCGGTCGCCCGCCAGGTTCTTACGCTTGAGCAGATACCCTCCAGCCTGCGCCAGCAGCACCGGCAGGATGAGCAGGTCGGCCTCACGTCGCATCAGCACAATGCCGCTGATCCCAGAGAAATGCCGCTCGAAGGCCTCACCCGACAGATGCAAGCCGCCGCGGCTCACGCGCACAGTTAAAGTCGCGTCGTTCATCGCTGTTCGGCCGCGAGGCGGTCCGCCACGATTTCCCCAATGCGCTGGGCCACCACTAAGGCCGCCTTGGCTACAGGCACACTGAGACCGAGCCCCAAATCCAGCTGCCCGGCCTCGATCAGGAATACGGTGACGTCGTCCGGGAAGGCTGCGCCGAAGATGTGCCGGCCGGCATGGAGGGCTGCATCCCAGCGGAAATCGTGGAGATTGAGTCCTGGATAATAGGGTCGCGCCAGTTCGTGTCCCGGCGCTTCGTAGATCGCGCCCGCTTCGACGCCGCTGCGGGCTGCATCAATCAGGATCAAGGACCTGCAGCCGCGGGCGGCGAACATGACCGCCATGCCATCTGTCCCAGCATCCAGCAGCCTGACATCCGGTCCTTCCAGCCCGGCGGCGCGCAGCACACGGATCACCTCTGGCCCGGCACCGTCGTCTTGCCTGTTGAGATTGCCGCAGCCGACGACCGCGATCATGCTTGCCTGCCCGTCATATCCGCCAAAGCCGGCACGACCACTCCGGCTCGACCGGCAGGTCGAGTTCGGGAAGCTCACAGAACCTGCGAAGCACCAGATAATACATGCAGCTCTCACACGCCTGCTCTATTCCCTGGTGCTCGATCGTCTGCAAGGTGAAGCCCGCAATCACGAGCTTTGCCGAAAGATCGTTTCCGGCCGTCCGCAGCCGGCCAATGACGACGAGCACATCGTCATGGCTGTCGGCTCGTGGAAATGCTTCCGTCTCCGGCGATCTCGTCAGTAGCGTCTCAATGATTTCACGCAACTGGGCGTCGTCAATGGTCGTCATAGCAGCCTCCAAGGCGCGCCTGCGCAAGGGCGCGTCAGATGCGCCAGAGCCGGCACCACCAGTCCGCGTCGACCGGAACTGCCAACTCCGGCAAGTCGCACCATTCTCGGTGGACGAGATAGTACATGCACTCCATGCAGCGTTGCCTGTCAGGCCCATAAGGATGATCGACAAAGCCGCTGATGACCATCTTGGCCTCGACATCGTTCGCGTCGAGCTTGCGCAACTCGTCAAGAATCGCTGCGAACTCCTTTTCGGTCTCTCGAAAGGGTTCGGTCTGCGTCTCGAGGCCCGACTTCATGAGCTGCGCCATCTTGCGCAGCAGGGCATGCTGTTGCTCATTGTTCATCGGCGCCGTCCCGACATTTGGAGAGCGGGCCGATCGCCAGCTGGTGCAGACGATCGGGCAGCGTCGTAGAACCGGCAGATATCTATGCCGTGCGGAAACGGGCAAGTTCCTCGCCGGTATTGGCGTCGTGAGCGTGCACGGTGCACACAAGGCAAGAATCATACGAGCGACAGACATGTCCGACCTCCACAGGGTCGTTCATATCCGCAATTGGCGTTCCAATCAGCGCCTGTTCGATCGGGCCGAGTTCGCCGCCATCGGAGCGCGGCCCCACGTTCCATGTCGTGGGCGCAATGATCTGATAATTCTTGATCTTGCCGCCCTGCACCTCGATCCAATGGCAAAGCGCCCCGCGAATGGCTTCTGTCGCACCCCACCCTTTGCCGTCCTTTTCGGTCGGTTTGACGTACCAGGGATCATTCAACCGGAACTCCCTGAGTGCGTGTTCGGCTTGCCGATATAGCTTGACCCCTTCATGCATGCGCGCGAAGTGGCGCAACATCACGCTCGCGCCCCCAAGTTTCTTATACATGTCCAGCACCAGCGGATCATAGTGCTGCCAGCTTTCGCCATGCGTGCCGCCGGCGATCAACTGACGAGCCAACGGACCTGCCTCGAGCCGTCCGTTCTGGTCGTGGCGGACGGCAACCGACCACGAATACTTGTTGTCATAATCGACCGGGTTCTTGCCGACTGGCTTGGTCACGCGCTCGAACGGATGCATGCCGCCCGGCTCGTCATACCAGGCATGCCTGAGATCTTCGCGCGTATAGACCTGGTCCATCAGCTTGTGCGTGTCGCTCGCGCCGTCATAGACGCCGCTCTTCATAAGGACGGCGGAGTTGCGGCCCTCGATCGTGGGACGGTTGTACCTGTCCTCATGGGGCAGATAGCCCCAAGAGACGTACTTACCGTGTCCTTGGCCGTATTTGTCGACGCCGACATCGAGGCTCATGCGCCAGAACATGCCAAGATCCGAATTGGCATGTTCTGGCCGCTCATCCAGCCAGGCCATGAAGTCGTCGTAGGACTGGATCTGCTCATAGCGCTCGAAGGAGCAGCCGAGCCAGACCGGCTCCATCCAGTTGCGGCGGAAATGCTCCAGGATCGACCAGGCCCGGGTCACATCGGTCAGCGTCGGCGCGCACATGACGCCGCCTGGCACCATATAGCTCGAATGCGGCCACTGCCCGCCGAGCAGGGCGTAGATTTCGACCGGGCGACCGGAGATGGTCACACCGAGCTCGTAGTTGGTCCCCGTGAACGGCGACCACCGCTTGACGGCTTCCTCATAGTATTTCGAGTGGGAATAGTTCTTGTGCGTGTAGTCGATCATGAAAAGCCCGTAGTGATGCTTGGGCAGGCTCTGCAGGCTTTCCACGATCTGTCCCAGGTTGCGAGCAAGGATTGCATTGCGCGGCACCTCGGCCTTCCAGGCTGTGTCGAGCGCCCAGGCCGCGCAGGTGAGGTGGGAGGCACCGCAGATGCCGCAGGCGCGCGGGGTAACAACGAGCCCCGCCTGCGGATCCTTGTCGCGCAGGATCACCTCAAAGCCGCGGAAGAGCTCGGCTCGCGTCCAGGCGTTGACCACGACGCCATTTTGGATGTCGACGCGCACGTCGAGATCGCCCTCGACGCGGCCGACGGGCGATATATCAAGTGTTTGAACTGCAGCGGACATTATGTCTTTGACCTTTCTCGATCGGGTTCGGGAAGGCGCCCGTTAGACGACGAAGATGTCTTCTTCGGCCCAGCGCGGCGAAGCGGCTTTGGCGGCGGCGGTCAACTTGATGTAGCCGGTCTTGTCGACGCCGGGGGGCATGTCCTTGGGCACGCCCATAACCGTCTGCGTCTTGAAGACGGTGCCCGGTGCGAAATCGAAGAACGGGAATTCCGGCTCGGTGCAGCCCATGCAAGGCATGCCGGCGCGGGTCTTGGAGGATTGCCGGTTCCACAGCACGCGATTGCACGGCGAATGGGTCATCGGGCCACGGCAGCCCAGGTTATAAAAGAGGCAGCCCTTGCGCTGGCCGAACTCGGTGGCCGACACCTTGTAGGCGAAGTGCATGTTGCGGGTGCAGCCGGTCTGGGTGAAGGAGGTGAAGAAGGTTTTCGGCCGCTGGAACTCGTCCAGGCTTAGATCGCCCGCCCGCCCGGTCGCGACCGCAACGACAATTTGCGTGATCCAGTCTGGATGAGCGGGGCAGCCTGGGATATTGATCACCGGCAGACCGGCCTTCGACTTGTAATCCTTGCCAAGGAAACCGCCTTGGCTGCGCTTCAGGAATTGAAGGCCCTGGCTTTCGGAAGGGTTCGGCGCCGTTGCCGGTATGCCGCCCCAGGTCGCACAGTCGCCCACAGCGACGACGAAATTGGCCACTTTGCAAAGGTCGCTTACCCAGTCGCGCATCGCGCGCCCGGCGAAACGGTTCCATTCACCAGTGCCGTTGGGAGCGTTCACGACCGTACCTTCGAAGACGAAGATGTCGAGGGGCATCTGACCGGAGGTCAGCGCGTTGAGAAGCTTCTTGAGATTATCTCCGAGCTCCAGTCCCAGCGACGGATGCCAGAGCACGTTGATGCCGAAATCGGTGACGAGATCACAGGCACTTGGCTCCTCTGCATTGAGGAACGACATCGTATTGCCCGAGCAGGCTCCGCCCTGGAGCCATAGAAGATTGGCCATGAATTTCCTCCTCCGCTACGCCGCTGACCGTTAGGTGCAGCGCGTCTACGAAAGAGGAATTGCAAGCAACATGCCAGGTCAGAATGCGCTAAGAAAATCCTTGTAACTCAGTGCGTTAAGGAATCACGCCGCGTGTTGCGGTGCAACATTCTGGTTCACCGATGTGTTCGTTTGTGGCCGTTTGTCGGCCGCTCAGCCGTGACGGTTGCCGCATTCTGGGCAGGTGGCCTCCAGAAGATAACCGTACCAGATACCTCTGCAGCGGCTGCACCAATGGCCTGTGGTCTGATGTTCGGGGGCGCCGATCACTTTGGCCATTGCGCCCAGTCCCAGATACCGCGTCGGTTCGGCATGCCCGGACGGCAACACGCGCGACTGCGGAAATCGCAGGACGGTCGTGCCCTGATCTTGCGCTTCATCAGTGCTCATGGATGCCTCTCAACCGTTTTCGTTGAGACTGTAGCGCTTGATCTTGTTGGCAAGCCCCACGCGCGACAAACCGAGCTCGGTCGCAGTGCGGCTTTGGTTCCAGTGGTTTCGTATAAGCGCGCGCCCAACGATCTGCTTTTCGAGACTCTCGACTTGGTCCTTAAGCGTAGTACCTTCGGGAACGAAGCCCCTTAAGCCGTCGCCCTGCTTGCGGGCAGAGGCGGTCGCGAGCAGCGATGGCGCCATGTTGCGGGTGGTGATGTATTCACCATCCTTGGCTAGCGCGACCATGCGGCGGATTTCGTTTTCCAGTTCGCGCACGTTGCCGGGAAAGCTGCACAGGGCCAGCTTCTCGAGTGTGTTGGCGGTGATACCAAGAACCTTGCGGCCCATTCCATCGGCATGCTTGGCGGCAAAAAACTCCGCCAGCGGCCCGATATCTTCTGGACGATCGCGCAGCGGCGGCACCTCGAACTCGAAGCCCTTCAGCCGGAAGTAAAGGTCCTGGCGGAACTTGCCCTGCGCGACGAGGTCCTGCAGCCGCTTATTCGATGCGGCGATAATGCGAACGTTGCAGTGGATGACCTTGTCTGCACCCAGCGGCTTGACCTCGCCCTCTTGGAGAAAGCGCAGCAGGCTGACCTGAAAGGATGGCGACACATCGGAGATCTCATCCAGGAAGACCGTTCCTGCATCGGCCGCCCGAAACAGGCCGAGGCGGTCCGAAATCGCCCCGGTGAACGCGCCGCGCTTGTGGCCGAACAGTTCCGACTGGAGCAATTCGTCGGGCATGCCCCCGCAGTTCTGGACAAGGAGCGGGCTTGCCCGCCTAGGTGAGTTATAGTGGATGGCTCGCGCGAGCAGCTCCTTGCCAGTACCAGTCTCGCCCTGGATGAGGATGGGCAGTTCGGTCGCCGCCGCCTGCCGCGCAAGATCGCACATCTCCGCCATTTTTTCGCTTGCATAGACGAGTTTTTCGAACTGGTGGCTTTCCGGCCTCAACACGGGGTCACGGCGATCCCCGAACATCAGGGCCCCCGAAATCTTGAATTCCCGAGACAGAATACGGTGGCGGCGATGAAGTTCACGCGCTTCCAAGGCCCGCTCAACGGCCAGACCGAGCTGCGCCGGGTCGAGAGGTGTCAGAAGGAACTGATAAATCGCTGCCTTGGAAAGCGCTTGGTAAGACAGCGACGAGGGCGCCGGTGTCACGTAGACTCGCATGATGTCCGGGTGAGACACGCGCAGCCTAGTGAGGAAATCAAGACCCACAGTCTCATCCTGGCGATCCTCTGCGACCGCCAGATCGACATGGATGCTGCTCATTGTTGTCAGTGCCTCGGCCGGACTGCCAACCGGCAGCACCCGATAGGCGTACCGTTCCGACAGCACCTCAAGGCTTTCCGCCCAATCGCTGCCTGGACGAGCTACAATGACGACTGTACCGGAATGGTCCATGAAACCATGTTTCCAAAATGTCTACTTGATTAGCAGCTTGCCCCTTCCGGCGCAACGCCGAGCTGGCCCAGACAACAGTTCGACGGTTTCGGCCCAGACTGCGAAGCTCCGATAGCGGTGCTAGACAGGATTTCCTTGGTCAGCAGGGGATGATACATGGGTCGGATTAGTCGCGCAGGAATTGGGGCCAGGGCGAAAAGCCGTCAAAGAGGCCAGCTGCTATCTGCAACCGATAGCCATGAAACCTCGCAATTTCCAGTGCTGCGGAAATGGCTAGCAATCGATCAAACGCGATTGACGCGAGTTTTACGATCAAAATGCTCAAACTGCCGCTGAGTGCCTGGCCGTTCCACGTTCGAAATACTTGTCGAACCTGACCGCAATGCTCCTCACGAAGGGACGGTTTTCCGCCGGCACGACGAATCTGTCGCCTTGGAGTTCAAGCAGTCGAGCAGGATCCTTAAGGGCGATGGAGCTTGCCTGACGAAGGAGCTTTTGGCCGGCTTTCCCGAAGCTCTCCACCAGGTCGATCGCCGAGAAGGCGAAATCGCACATCAGTCGCTCGATGATCCAGCCCCTGACGCGATCGTCGTCGGAAAATGCTATGCCGCGGACGACTGCCAACTCCCCGCCTTCCACCCTGCGCCGATATTCGCCAGTCGAAGGCGTGTTCTGAACGTAGCCCTGGCGAAACCGGCCGATGGACGAAGGGCCAAGTCCAATCAACGTCTCGCAGCGATCCTCGGTGTAGCCCTGAAAATTGCGATGCAACGCCCCCGCGCGGGCCGCTACCGCCAACGCATCGCCTGGCTTTGCGAAATGGTCGAGTCCGATTGATTCGTACCCCTTGTCCTCGATCGCTCGCGCAGCAAGTCGCGATTGAGCGATTCGCTCCGTGGGACCGGGGAGCCATGCCTCGTCGATCATCGTCTGATGTTTCTTGAACCAAGGCACGTGAGCGTAGCCGAACAGCGCCATCCTGTCCGGTTCCAGGGTGAGCGCCTGCGCCACGGTGAAACGTACGCTCTCGCTGGTTTGATGCGGCAGGCCGTAGAGCAGATCAAGGTTCACGGAATCTACTCCCCGGGAACGAACGCCGTCGACGACGGCCTTCGTCTGCAAAAAACTTTGCTCGCGGTTGATCGCCTTTTGCACTTTAGGATCGAAGTCCTGCACGCCGAGGCTTGCCCGCGTCATACCGATTTCGGCAAGCGCGTCGAGGCGGGCTTCGTCCATCTCGTTCGGATCGATCTCGACGCTGATCTTGGCATCGTCGAGAAAATCAAAATTGTCTCGCAGCGCCGTCCCCAATGCCACCATATGCTGCGGCTTCAGCATGGTCGGCGAACCGCCCCCGAAATGAACCGCGCGAATTCGGCCCTTGCCGCTGACAAGGCCGCCAACCGTCGCGATCTCAGCATACAACGAGCGCAAATAAGCGGCCACCGGCTCATAGTGGCGCGTCTGTTTGGTATGGCACGCGCAGAACCAGCAGAGCCTGTCGCAATAGGGAATGTGCAGGTAGAGCGATATTTCGCCGCCGCCTTCGAGCGCCTCCAGCCAGCCGCGGTAAACGACAGCATCGATACCCGGATGGAAATGCGGCGCGCTCGGGTAACTGGTGTAGCGCGGGACGTTCTCGCAAAGTCTGGCAGCTAGTTCCGGTCGCATGTAGTGGTCCACCTTGTTGCGTCGTCGGGACTGTGGACTCGCAGATGAGCCAGAGCCCTGATTTCGGTCAGGCTCCAGCACGACAAACTGCCGCAAGGATTTTTCTACCGTCGATTGTTATCGTGCCGGCCCTTGGGCCGGGAGGGCGATCAGATCGGGAGAGCGATCAATGACAGTACGGCACGACATTCACAGTTCCGGCATCCCCGCCTATTGCCTGTCTTGCCAGGCACGGCGCCGCGGCCTCTGCAGCGCGCTCGATCCAGATCGTTTGGCTAAGCTCGCCAAGACTTCGTCGCGACACAGCGTCGAACCGGGCGTCGAACTGATTAGCGATGCCGAGGCGCTCAACAGCTATTCGAACGTGCTATCGGGCGTGGTGAAGCTGACGAAGAGCCTTTCGGACGGCCGCCAGCAAATCGTCGGTCTCCAGTTCGCGCCGGATTTTCTGGGACAGCCGTTCAAGGCGAAAAGCGCGATCCATGCCGAAGCGGCAACGACAGTCTCGCTGTGCTCGTTTCCGAAAGCGGCAATCGAACAGATGATGAAGCAATCACCGGAGCTCGAGCATCGCCTGCTCAGGCAGACGCTGAACGAACTCGACGAAGCACGCGAATGGATGGTGACTCTGGGCTGCAAGACCGCCCCTGAGAAGGTGGCGAGCTTTCTTCTCATGATCGCCCGAAACATCGGCTCCAGTGTTGGTCCTGCAGCCAGGTCGGCGTGCTTCGATCTGCCGCTGACGCGTGCCGACATCTCTGATTTCCTTGGAATTACGAACGAGACAGTGAGCCGTCAGTTGACCAGACTGAGAATGGACGGCGTGATCCGGATCGAGAACAACCGCCGTGTCACGGTAAACAACATGAGCCGGCTGGAACAGCGCTGTGGTGGGCGGCGGCCGGGGCGCAACCGCCCCATTTACGAGACCTGAGCGGCCGCTCCTGCCTCGCTTACCTGGCCCGGGACAGGGCACGATCGCGTTCGAGCGCGATGCGTCGCCGAAAGCCTTCGAAAAAGTAGCATAGCATCTATCGGTCCACCGGGACTAATCGTCAGAGTGTTTCGGTCACCTGGTTGCCAGGCATTGATCCTCGCCGTGCTCAACGCGCAATCACGCCCCACGCCTCATTTGGCAGCGTCGCCCTGGTGACGATCTGCGGGCATGCCGCCGCCCATCAAAGGTTAAGAAGGTCTGCTGACGAGTGTGGTCGCCCAGTAGAGCGCGCGCAGACGCATTGGCTTTTTTTGCGCAAAATTTGGGCAAACAGTCGCGACGTACATCGCTGATATCGACAAAAATATCGGGGCGGAGATGTTGCAAATCTCGTGAGTTTTGAAACAGCAGGGAGGCGCGTTTGGATGAAGTATGGGTATGCGCGGGTTTCCACGGAATCCCAAGATCTTGGCGCTCAAATTGAGCGCCTGGAGGAGGCGGGCTGCCAGAAGATCTTCCGCGAAAAGCTTAGCGGTAAGGAAGCCAACCGGCGCCAGCGCAGCGGCGGCTTAAGGCCCTAGAGCCTGGGGATCTTATGTATGCCGTCGTCGGCGATCGCGTGGCTCGGGAGCCTCTCGACATGTTGCATATCGTCAAAACGGTCGCATTGGCTGGCGCAGAGCTCCACCTGCTCGACGAACCCTTTGTCGACACCACGTCCGAGATGTCGGACCTCGTCGTGTTCCTATGGGGGTGGGCGGCAAAATGGCAAGGGCGAAGGATCTTGGAAAACACGTCGAAGGGCCGCGCTCGCGCTATGGCCAGGGGCGTCAAGTTCGGCCGAAAGCCGAAGCTCTCTCAGCAACAGCGGCGGGAAGCGCTGGCAAGTTTGGCAGCCGGGGAGGCGATGCATTTGGTCGCGCGGCGCTACAATGTCAGCAAGAGAGCACGATTTCGAGGCTCCACTCTCAGCAGTGCTTCAGATAGCAGCTAGATGTTCCGGCCAATAACTTCCTTGAATTTAGCCGCCACATTGCCAAAGCCTGATGATGTGCCGTGGATTTCGTCGGCCCAGCTGCCATTGTGAAGCTTGTTGCGCACATCGACAAGATACACCCGCGTTGCAGCGCTATTGCCGGCGACGCTCTCCAGCATGTTGTAAAGGTGGTCAACCAGCACGCGCATAATGCCCTGTTGCAGAACCGGATCGGCGATACCCTTCTGCCGCATCGGCCCGCCAAGCCATTTGTCATGCGGGGATTCCCATTCAGGATTTCTCGTGTCCCCAGGGAAGCCAGCTGGGATGGCATAATCGTAGCCGTGGATGAAAATCGGCAGACGAAGGAAATCAGGATCGGAGCGGATTGTCCTCACCATTTTGCGATAGTCAGTTTCAAGGCGGGCCAAAGCCGAATTGAGCGCGCTCATATCGACGTGCCAGGCAGCATCCTTGCCCGGCACATGCTGCTTGAGGAGCTTCCAAATCACCGGATTGCCGTTTGAGTCCTCGCCAAGGATGTCATTGCCGGCGCCCGAAAACATGTAGCCTTTCACATGATTAGCCTTCTGCGCTTGCAGGTTGGGCATGTATTCGGGGTTCTGGTTGATCATGTTGTCAGCCGTATCGCCCCCGGCATCCAGGCTCCAGATCAGGTAATCCTTGCCCAGATGGTCCACGACGTCCTCGATGAGCAGGGGGAACTGGAACCATGAATCTCCCTCAGAGACCAGGACAGGCTTGCGCACGCCGTCGGTGATCGCAAGGTTGAAGGCCTGATGGCGGCGCCAGCGTGATATCGCATTGCCCCAATCGACGGCACTCTGGATATCCAACTGCCCCTCCGCCGTCAGGTAGACCTTATCGGGATCGGGGGCCACGCGCGGCGCAAACGGGCCGCTCGCCTCGGGTATGGCCTTCAGGTACGGCGCAATGTCGGAGTCCGGCACGTGCGGATCCATGACCATTGCCTTGAAATCTCGATAGCTGAGCTTTTCCATGTTCCCCGCCTTGGACGATGACTGCAGCGCAAAGCGCCCAGGCCGGACCGTTGGCTGGGCACCAATGTTGCCTCTGCATACCACATCAACAATGGGTGTCCTAAGACTTAAATCATACTTCGGTCAGTTGTTTGTTATACGCGCGCGATGTCTTATCAATTGGCAGGAGAAGTAGCTTATGCTACGGGGCGCAGTGCCCAGGGACTATAACGTGGGCGCCCAATGCGCCTCTCCCTGAGCTTGGGCGGGACGGTCATGGCTGCGGAAACAAAGGCATACCCGGCAATTGCCGGCCTTCAGGGCATCGACACCGACGAAAAGGTAAATGCCACTAAAGCGAAAGCGCTGGCCAAGGCCGGCATATCGTTTGTACTTCGATACTTGTCTCGCTCCGAAAAGCCGCCATCCACCGACCTGACGAAGAATGAAGCCGATATAATTCTGGATTCCGGCCTTGCGCTCATGGTGGTACAGCATGTGAAGGCAGGGACCTGGACGCCGACGGAGGAGCTTGGAAAGACCTATGGCATCAATGCCGCGGCTCACGCCAGCCTGTGCGGCTTGCCTGCCGGGACAAGTGTCTGGTTCGACCTCGAGGAAGTCGAGGACGATACGGACGCCGGCGACGTTGTTGCCTATTGCAATGCCTGGTTCGCGCAGGTGAAAGCCGCAGGTTACACCACCGGTATATATATTGGTTCCAATTGCGGGCTTAGCGGCGATGACCTCTATCACAAGCTGACCACCGAACGGTACTGGAAGTCCGGGAGCAAGGTCGTCGATATCCCATTTCGCCGCTATTGCATGAAGCAAACAGTCAAAAAGGGCGACAAGCTCGGCGGGGTAAAAATGTGCCGCGACGAGACCAGTGCCGACGCGTTCGGCGCCACACCGATGTTGGCCGGGCGGGAAGTGCATCGAGCCTTGTTTGCCGATCTTGCGATCGATGTCGAAGTCGAGGCAGACGGCCTCGAAGCGACCCTGCGCTCGCTTGCTAAGACGCATAACCTGAGCGAACCGATGGAAGCGTTGCTGCGGTTTCGCGACCAGAATGATCCGTCAAACACGTCGCGCTTTTGGGGGATCGTCAATTTCGAACTGTTTTCCGGCAATCCCAGGCTTACCGTGTTCGATACCAAAAATCGTAGCGCGCAGTCCTATCTGTGCGCCCATGGCGAGGGCTCTGACCCTGCCAATACAGGCTACGCAAAGACGTTTTCCGACGTAACGGGTTCCAACTGCTCTTCGCTAGGTGTCTATCGTTGCGGTGAGATTTATCGGAGCGATAAGCACCGCTCGGTCTCAATGCGTCTTGACGGACTCCAAAAGAGCAATTTGCACGCTCGGTCACGTGCGGTGGTGGTTCATGGCGCCGATTATGTTTCGGATGCCTGGGTCAAGAAATATGGTCATATCGGCCGCAGTGACGGCTGTCTGGCTGTCGACTACCGCTATGTGACTGACGTCGTTGAATCCTTACATCACGGATCCCTGATCCTTGCCTGGAAAGGGTCAATGGCAGCGATCGAGGAGACCGAGTTCGAGATCGAAGACGTCCTGTCAGCGACAGAGGTCTGGAGCGAAATAGAGCTGCCAGACGATCGGGTGGAGCAAACAGCCGAGGCCACCTATGTCGACGTGGCAGCACAGTTGGCCGAAGAGATTGTGCGAATGGCCAATGATCACCGTATCGTGCTGGCGCGAATGCACGCATCCGGTCACGAGGACAGCGCGACCGCTCGTGACAACATCGTCGATACGGCGACGGGAAAGGCGGCCAAACGCAGTTCCTACGGTAGTGCGCCGGGCGGAACCGTGCGCCTGGCCTGTTCGATGCTGAAGGGGCTGCTGACGCTGGCAGAGGAGTTCGAAATCATCTCGGTCAGCGAACTTTGTGGCGGAGAGCACAATCCAGGATCACGGCATTATGCCGGCGTCGCGGTTGATATCACGTCGATCAAAGGGCAACTGGTCAACATCGACAACCCCTGCGTGACGGCGTTTCGCAAACGTTGCCGCGAGTTGGGCGCCACCGAAGTGCTCGGGCCGGGGGACAAAAATCATTCGACGCATGTCCATGCCGGGTGGAACAGGCCTTGACGATCGGCGGTTGGCACTGGCGACAGCGGGAGCCAAGGACGATCACCCCAAGTTTTCAATCAACATAGACGGCGTGCATTTCGAGGTTCAAAAAGAAAGCATTACAGGGGCCGAACTGAAGCAGATTGCCGGCAAGGATGCGCAGTATCAATTATTCCTGGAAGGTCACGGCCACGACAGCGACCGTCAGATAGGTGACACCGAGGCAGTGACGCTAAAAAACGGCATGCATTTTTACACTGTTCCTCCGGCGACCTTCGGTTGATGTCGATCATAGAGCGGCATTTCGAGGCCTTCCTCGGCCGGTACGCTGGCGTCACTATGGAGCCGCAGGCCGGGGGCACAGTCGTGGTTAGCGTCCCGGTCGTTGCTTTGCCCCCGGGTTGGAATCGGACCGCGGTCGCGGTAAAATTCATACTGCCTGCGGGTTATCCGCAAGCAGCTCCCGACTGTTTCTGGACCGAGCCGGCCCTGGCGCTTGAACATGGCGGCGCGCCGCAGAACACAGGACAGCAGGCTGCGCCTGGTATCCCGCCTAGCTGGCTCTGGTTCTCCTGGCATGCTGCGACGTGGCAACCAAACAGCGACAACATGATCACCTATCTGAACGTCATTCGTCGCCGGCTTGGCGAGGTGCGATGAACAGGCTCGTTTTTCGCGTTGGCGAATGGACAACCCTTCGCGATGCTTTGCTTAAAGACGCGCCTCTCGAGGCGGCGGCAGCTCTGCTCGTTGCCCAAGGGCATTTCGAAGGCGGCATGCGCCTTGTGGTGCGCGAGGTCGTCCACCCGGCGGCCGAGGACTATGTCCGTCGCAGCAACATCGAAGCCAGCCTGCAGCCGGCCTTCGTTGCAAACATGCTGAAGCGCGCTCGCATGGAGGGCATTGGCCTTATCCTCGCGCATTCGCACCCGCGGCAGCGCAACCTTGCTTTTTCTCCGGTGGACGATGCTGCGCAGGTCCTTCTGGCACCGGTTCAGCATTTTCGTGCGCCCAAGGGTCCGCATGGCTTTCTTGTCGTCGGGCCAAGAGGGTTTCGCGCGCGCTTATTCGATGCGGCTGGGCAGACGACCCTGGAGATTGAGCGCGTGCAGGAGGTTGGCGCGACACTGCACACTTATGACCGCGACGGCGTCGACGCTGGTGAGCCGGTGCCCGAGATTTTCGATCGCAATGTACGTGCCTTTGGCGCGGCAGGGCAGCGGCTGCTGAATGCCATGACGGTCGGTGTGGTTGGCGTCGGCGGTACCGGGTCCGTCGTGGTCGAGGAACTTGCTCGCCTCGGCACCGGTCGCTTGATCTTGATTGATCCGGAGTCGGTCGAGGAAACCAACTTAAACCGGTTGATCGGCGCTGAAGAAAGCGATGTAGGCCTGCCCAAGGTTGCGGTGGCTGAAAAAGCGGCCAAGCGCGCTCGCCGCGAGATAAGGGTCGATGGGTATGCCGAGACGGTAGTCGCAGAGGCAACGACACGTCGGCTTCTCGACTGCGACTTTGTCATGTGCTGCACGGACTCCCACGGAAGCCGCGCCGTGCTTAACCAGTTGGCCTTTCAATATCGTTTGCCGATGATCGACGTGGGCGTGCGCATCGATGCCAAGGACAGCTTGGTTACCAACATGTCCACACGCGTCCAAATGTTGGCCGAAACGCTGGCCTGCCTGAACTGTCATCCATTGCTCGATCCTGTCGCTGTACGCCGAGACTTGCTCGCCGACCAGACCAGTGATCCGTATTTCGTCGGTCATTTCGAACCCCAACCGGCGGTCATATCGCTTAATGCGGCTACCTCCTCAATGGCGGTGTCCATGTTGTTGTCGGCGAGCACTGGTTTCCCAGGCCAGGCCCGGCACCTTGTCGGGAGGCCGATCGACGGCGCGGTACGTCCGATCAAGTCGACGCCGGATCCAACCTGTATCGTCTGTGCTGCCGGCAATGCCCTTGCCATGGCAGACGCATGGCCGATGATCTGGCGACGGCATGAAGGCTGATGCGCGCACCATCGTGTTGGTTGAGGGCGGCCTGGCGCCGCCAGCAGCGTTCATTGCACGCCAGCTTCATCTGAAGACCTATCGAGCACCGTCCGATTTGGCCGACGAAGGTGTGCGTGCATTGCTGGTATTGGCCCAGGATCTTTCCCGTCCTGATAGGTTGCGTCAGTTGGTGAAGCGCCTGCTGCCACTCGCCCAGGCCGCCCAGCGCGGCATATTCATCGTCGTGGTTGCGTTGCCCGGTCAAGAGGCAGCGGCGCTCGGTGCCGCGAAGTCCGGAACAGGGGTTCTGGCGCAATGGGACAAAAAGCCCGGTGTTGTGCTTAGCCAGCTCACCGTTCTATCCGATTGGGAAAAGATTGCTGAGGCCTGTGCACGCTGCCGTTGCGGGCCTTCGGCCAATCTGAGCCTGCCGGTTCTGGATAGGAATGGGGACGAGTTGGAAGTGCCCCTCGACCCGGAAGTCGATCTTCTGATGCGCCGCGCATTTCATGACTTTTCAGCCATCAGGATTTCCAGCGAAAACGGAGGGAAATCCCGGGCGTCGGTGTGGAAGATCGAAACGGAAGGCTACGGCCTGCTGACACCGTTCATCGTCAAGTGCGGCCCGGCAGCACAGATCGAGGAGCAGATCAACACCTACCGCGACGTCGTTGCCGATCGAGTGCCTTTCAGGGGGTGTGCGCCGCTTTGCCTCGACCGCTGTGTTCTTGGGGCTACATTGCAACTTTCCGTATCCCGGTTCGTCGAACATGCGGATCGGCTTGATGCCGTGGTCACACAGAGAGACGTACGCCCGGTCATCGAGGTGATATACAACCGCGTTTTGCGCCGATGGCGAGAGGAACCGGAAGTGAAGATGTTGTCGCTTCTACCGGAATTCCTGCCGCGCCCGCGCCAGACAGCTTACGAGCCAGGCTTGTTCCGGACTTATCGGAGACTGGGAAGGGTCGGTTTCAGGGGCCCTTCGCCAAAGGCATTCTTCAACCGCCTCGGATCCATTCCACCCGGTCTGCACGCGGTCTGCCGCGCCCATGACGATTTAAACCTGCGCAATGTCTTCGTATGCGAAGGGCTGTCTGATGCGGTGTTGATCGATTTCACGCGTGCCGCGCGTAGGCCCTTATCTCACGATGTCGCCCGACTGGATGTCGGACTGGCTTTTGATGACCAGCTTCAAGATGCGCAGCAGATACCTGATAACGTCCTCGAGGACTTCTATAGCGGCGATTTGTTCGCGGTATCCATCAGTCACATGCTGGAGGGCCATTCCGCACGGCATCGCCTTGAAGCGATCGTTACCCTGCGAACGACGATCCTCAGGGAAGGCCGTGCCGTCCCCTTGGATGTGCGGCGTGAATACTCTATCGCTGTCTGCGCCGGTCTGCTCTATTTCGCCAAAGGAAAAAGCCCTAGCAGGCTGTTGAAGAAGTCAGGCGCGCTCGCAGACGAAGCCTGAATCGTCGGCATTGTGGATGTAGAAGTGGCCGACGAGGCGACCCGCGGTGCCGATCGTCGCCCATCCGCGACCACAAGCGGGATCGCTTTCGTCGTGACCCTCCCACGAGAATTCCGCGCAGGCCGAGCCGTCTCGCGCGCCGTAGCGGACATCAAGGAAGCCTTTGAGGGCGCCGAAGCCGATCTCGCCGTCCGCCGCGCCTTTGAACGTCAGATGCGCCTCTTCGACGAGATCGAGGAAATCGTTGTCCCAGACATCCATTTCGACGATACGCCAGCGACCGGCAAAGGCCTTGGCGATGGCTGGAACCTTGGCCATGTCAGCTGGTCCCAGCGATGAGCTTCGGCAGCCGCACCAGATTGTAGGCGGCGGCAGCGAAGGTGAAGCCCCATCCGACGCGGTCCCGGCCGCGGAACTTGGTTTGGCGCTGACCGGCGACCGTCTTGATCCAGCCGAACGCCTCCTCAATGCGCTTGCGAATACGCTGACTGACAGCAAAGCCGCTATGCCGGGTGGTGCGCCCGTCGATGGCCGAACTACGGCCGCTCGTGTTCTGCGCTACATGCGGCGTCACCCCCATCGAGCGCAGCTCATTGACGAAGTCTTCCGCGTCGTAGGCCTTGTCGGCGCCGAGCGTGATCGCCTGTGGCCGCTCCGCTCGAGGTTCGATCATGTGCAGTGCGGCCACCCGCTCAGCATGTCCGTCGGCCAGTGTCAGGCAGGCGTCGACCAGCAGGCCGTGGCGGTTCTCCATCAAGCCATGTCCCATAAAGCATAGCTTGGCCTCCTTGCCCTGTCCCTTGCGGTAGAGCTTGGCGTCAGGATCGGTGGTCGAGGCATGTGTGTCGTTCGAGCGCTTGTGGCCATGGAAGTCCGCTTCGGCGTTTCGCCCACCCCCTTCAGCCGGCGGCTCGCCCGAGCCGTCCTTCGGTTTGACGCTCTTCATCGACGCCCACGCCTCGATCAGCGTCCCGTCGACCGAGAAGTGATCCGTCGACAGAAGCCTCTTGACCTTGGGCTGCGCCAGCACCGCGCTCAGGAACTTTGCAGCGATGTTGCCCTCCAGCAACCGGTCGCGGTTCTTGGAGAACACAGAATGATCCCAGGCCGCATCGTCAACGCCAATCCCGACGAACCAGCGGAACAGAAGGTCGTATTCCAGCCGCTCCATCAACAGCCGCTCCGAGCGGATCGAATAGAACGCCTGCAGCAGCATCGCCCGCAGCAGCTTCTCCGGCGGGATCGATGGCCGTCCGATTGGCGAATACAGCGCCGCGAAGTCCCGCTCCAGCGCCGACAGCGCCTCGCTCACGATCAACCGGATCGCCCGCAACGGATGATTGCGCCGCACCCGCGCCTCAAGGTCAACATAGCTGAACAGTTCGCCAGTTCGATCGTCGCCGCCGCGCACTCGTCACCTCCGAATCCCTTCGGAACCAGTGAATCACCGCTGCGGTCCGGTGGCGAGTGCCTTTTTCAACAGCCTGCTAGTGCCGCGCGCGCATATCAATGCGCAGCCAATCTCCTGGCGCAGGTGACGAATCCGTCTCTCTGGTCAGGGATACAAGATTAAGTCGGTGTTTATGAAGACGCGAGAGATCCACCAGAAAGGCGTCGTCGAGCGCCAAGCCGAAGCGGTTGAACTGGTCAAGAAACCGGGAGATGTGGCCATCGTTGAACGCGGCGTGGTGCGATCCTTGGTTATGCGCTGCCCCGATGGCTGTGGCGATATTCTGACCGTCAATTTGGACGGCCGTGCCGGGCCTGCGTGGCGCCTGTACGATGGCAAAGATGGTTTGACGGTCTTTCCGTCTGTATGGCGTGACACAGGCTGCGGCGCACATTTCATCGTCTGGGATGACGTTATCCATTGGACCAACGACATCTGGATAGTCCGGCGCGACCCTATTCTTGAGCGGGCTGTCGAAGCCAAGCTGACACACGACTTTATTTCCTATGTGGACCTGGCCGCGGCGCTCGACGAAATCCCCTGGGCTGTCCTCGACGCCTGTCGAAGTTTGGCTAGCACCGGCGCCGCGGTCGAGGACCGAGATAAACGCCGGCCTTGGTTCAAGCTGGCCGGTCAGGACCGACGTGGGTAAAAGGTTGCCCTTCGGCCAATTCGCAGAGTCGGTTGCGGGCACGCCAGCTCTCGCAACTCCCCAGCTCGCTTAATCCCTCATCGAGGAAATATCTACGACGCTTTGACTTATAGCTTCGGTCGTCGAAATGGCTGTTCAGCCAATCTGCGGTGGTGGTCTTTAAATAGCCGGCGTCTGGGTCGCTCCGGCCGGACTGTGTCAGCTTTTGAATGATATACCGCGCGTAGTGGTGGTCGAAAATCCGCATGAATTCGCCAAAGTAGATGTCGGCGACGCGGGTATCGCCCCGGATAACCAACATATTTTCATCGTTGATGCGCTGTGATGGCTGACTGAAGTTGGCTGAGCCGGCCACAATCAACGGATCCTTGCCGAGCGGACCTACGAGCATGAACTTGTCGTGGATGTAGTTGTTGGAGTTGAGCGGATTGTCACGCTCCCCAAGAAAGTCCGCTAGAGCGCCAGCCTCAAGATGCCCGCCTGCAGCGAAGATGACATCGCGATCAGTACCAATGATCTCACCGTCACCAAGGTCATCGTCCTTCACGACATAACGCAGGACGTCGTTTTGCCGTTGGAGAACATCTGAAAAGAGCTTGTCGAGTTTGAAAGCGAGCGTAATGCACGAGATCCGCTTTGCCTCTCCCATGCGGTCTGCGTACCACTGCATGGTAGTGCTGCTATCCTTCGCGTCGCGCGCACTGAACAGAGGAGTAATGCTGTCTGGCCCCGGTCTTCCTGCGGGCAGAGGAGTCAAACGCTGGTTCTGAGGCCGAAGATCCGCGGGAGTTTTGTTCGCGGCCAACAGTTTCCAGTATTTAAGGTACTTCTCGGCGATGGTCGAACTCCAGACGATATGCCCGACGTTAGAATGTCCAAAAATTCCACCATCGGAAATGTTTGTCGAGCCCGTCCAGACTGCGATCGGTTGTTCGTCCTTCAAAAGCACGATAAACTTGTTGTGGCGGATGCCCTCAACGACCGTACGCGGAACAACGACCTTCATTTCATCAAGCCGCGCGTTGTGGATGACCAATTCGTTCGGCTTTTTGTAGGTGTCCTCGTCGTCAAAGACGATTTTGATGTCAGCGCCTGCTTCCACCGCCTTGGCGAAGACATTAGCCACCGGTTGGTAGTGAAATTCATAGAATGCCGCCCGAAGTCCGAAATGGTGATCCTCGGCGAGGTTGATGAACTTCACCAAGGCCTCAAAAAGGCCTCTGGACAACCATACCATTTCCTCTGCAGCCGGATTGTTGCGATCGGGCATGCGATTGCCAAATCGACGTGCGTACGCTTGTGACCCAATGACGCCTCGGTTGAAGTACACATCGTGGCGTTCAGTGTCGTTGCCTTCGCTCGGATGCAGCAGGTATTCGATTTCGGTGGTGATAGTTACGCTGATCGCTGAGCCCTCGTCTAGCAGGCTGTTGAAGAAGTATCCCGTTTGGCTTTGAGGATCGCCTCGTCGCCGTTGTGGTAGGCGAATGTGATCTCGATCGAGCCGTCGTCAAGCAGTTCAGCAGAGCCATCGCCAGTGACCTCGTCCATCTCGTCGAAGCCGGCCCATGTGAAGAATACCATGTTGGGGCCATAGCCGAGATCGAGGCCAGCTTGCAGGGCGCCAAAGGCGATCTCACCGTGGTTGCCCGCTTCAATGGTGATAGTGGCGGGATCGACAAGGTCGAGATGATCGCGATCCCAAAGATCGGCCTCGACGATGCGCCAGCGGCCGATCAATTTACAACCCGCCGGGACGGTCATGTCGACACCGCCAACAGCTTGGGCAGCCGCACCAGATTGTAGGCGGCGGCGCTGAGGGCGAAGGCCCATCCGACGCGGTCGCGGCCACGCAACTTTGTCTTTGCCTGCCCGGCGACCATCTTGATCCATCCGAACGCCTCCTCAATTCGTTTGCGGATGCGCTGGCTGACGGCATAGCCGCCGTGCCGCGTCGTGCGCCCGTCGATCGCCGAACGACGGCCGTTGGTGTTCTGCGCCACGTGTGGCGTCACCCTCATCGCGCGCAACTCATTGACGAAGTCCTCAGCGTCATAGGCCTTGTCGGCGCCGAGCGTGATTGCCTGCGGCCTGTCGGCATAGGGTTCGATCATGTGCAGCGCCGCCACCCGTTCGGCATGCCCGTCGGCTTGCGTCAGGCAAGCATCGACCAGCAGGCCATGGCGGTTCTCCATCAGCCCATGCCCCATGAAGCAGAGCTTCGCCTCCTTGCCCCGCCCCTTGCGATAGAGCCTTGCGTCCGGGTCGGTGGTCGACGCATGCGTCTGGTTAGACCGCTTCTGGCCATGGAAGTCTGCCTCGGCATTGCGCCCGCCGCCCTCTGACGGCGGCTCGCCAGCGCCGTCCTTCGGGTCTTCGCCCGACCCGTCCTTCGGCTTCACGCTCTTCATCGATGCCCACGCCTCGATCAGCGTGCCGTCGACCGAGAAGTGATCCGTGGACAGAAGCTTCTTCACCTTGGGTTGCGCCAGGACGGCCGCCAGGAACTTCGCCGCGATGTCGCCCTCAAGCAGCCGGTCGCGGTTCTTCGAGAACACCGAATGGTCCCAAGCCAGATCGTCGACGCCGATGCCCACGAACCAGCGGAACAGGAGGTCGTATTCCAGCCGCTCCATCAAAAGCCGTTCAGAGCGGATCGTGTAGAACGCCTGCAACAGCATCGCCCGCAGCAGCTTCTCCGGCGGGATCGACGGCCGCCCGATCGGCGAATACAGCGTCGCGAATTCCCGCTCCAGTGCCGCCAAAGCCTCGTTCACGATCCCCCGAATACGGCGCAATGGGTGATCGCGCCGCACCCGAGCCTCAAGATCCACGTAGCTGAACAGTTCGCCCGTCTGTCCGTCACCGCCCCGCACGATTCACTCCCACCTCGTCGTGGTCAGAGTGAATCACGAACCTGGGACTGTCGCGAGCCCTTTTTCAACAGCCTGCTAGGTCGAGCTTTTTCACCTCGCCGTAGACCGGGACTACTTTGTAACGGTAAGTATGACTCGTCTCTGCGGTGTAATCGGCCCATTGGAAGGCTTGCATAGGATGATCGGCGGTGCTGACGGAGTGCCCGGGGGTAGGCCTTTGTCTTTGTCCCTGAAGCGCTTGATCCCAGTCATCCAATAACGTTCGACAACTCTATCTCCTTGAAGCTCCTCTCGCTGTATCGCGAAGCCCATCAGTCCATTCTTTTTAGCATCCTGGCCTTCTACAAAATCCCAAGCTAAAACGACTACATAAGTCCCAGAAATAGCTCGAATGCGTAGTACCTCCCCGGTTTCCGTCGCCCTCATTCGCCCCTCCCAGCGTGTAGTAACCTTTTCGCTAGCATACTACACTGCACCGTCACACTAAACATGACAAACCAGGCCCGCTAATAAATCTTTATCGCCCGGCAGGAATATCGCCCTCGCTATCGACTACGAGCAACGATAGTACCGATTCCAAGACAACCTGATATCGGCGACTGACCATTCCTTCCGGCGGCCGTAAGCTGGGCTTGATCGGGTGAAGCACGCGTTGAGGCCAGTCTGCCTCTGAAATTTCATGAACCACGCTGTCGATTTTGCTTTGCCGGCTGCAGTGGTTTGAACCCGGCGAATGACCCCACTATCCGCCCAATGCTCATTCGGGTTTGAAAGGGAAGCAGGGTTGACCAGGTAATTCCGGAGCTTCTGTAGCGTGGCGTCTTCGGGCGTCTGGTGAAGGTCGGCACGAAGTTCCTGGACGGCGAGCGCTGCTCCTAACTTTGCGGCTTCCACCAACATGTCGCGCAGTTGCTCGCTCGACAGCACGATCGCTTGAAGGGCTTCCAAAGACCTGACTTTCTTTGATGGAATAGGCGCCGAGAGGTCGGCACCTTTTCATTGCGTCACAACCAAAAAATGACGTCAAGCGCTGATGTGAAAAAGATCCCCAGTCAAAAAGGCGTTTCAGAATTGCTTCCCCTCGTCGATAAGCTTCATGATCTTGGTAGCTGCCCCCTTGAATTTCGGCTTCTTCGCTAGTGCTTTTACGCGCTTTACCGCCTCTTCGTAATCCAAGAACGGCCCAATATTTTCTCGTGACAGAACGGTGACGATACCTCTGTTACTCGTATTGATCTGAGAGGTGAGTCCCTCCAGGGTTTGTAGAAGACCCTCATCCGATTTGCCGTGAGTGCCCAACAGCTGGCGGGGACCCTTCTCATCGCCGGCTTGTTGCCATGCGAAGAGAAGGCTTAACGGGCGAGGGGATTGCTGAATATCTTTTAGAGCCATTGCTTTATAGCGCGAGAGCATGATGCGGATTGCATCATCCAACTGCTGCTCCGTAGCCAACACCCAATCGCTGTCGTGACGACGACGGTCTCCGAACCGGCCATGAGCGAAAATCTCATGCCGAAATACAAAGGTAAGCCAGCCGATTGCTTCACCCTCGGCGAACATGTCACGGGTCGCGATATTGCGCTGAGCCGGCTTTAGCCGTCCCAAAAGCAAGCCTACCAGCGGAAGTGCCCTGTCCCACTGAGAACTGAAAGCAAATCCGTCGAAGGGGCGAAGACGGAAGGCCTCGTCCATGCTGTTAGCCAACGCCATCAGAAGGTTTCGACACTGCTTCCCGTCTAGAAGTTCGTAGGCGCCGCCCTTTATCCGCTCGATCATCAAGTCAGCTTTGGTAAGTGTTCCGGCAGCATTTTGGCGTTGGAACGCTAAGAGCACCGTTGCCGTTTGATCAGGACTAGTTGCCAGCGCTTCCCACAAGACATTGAAATCGCTCTGCGTCAGGGCGTGCGAAGGTGTGGCCATCGCAAAATAGAGCCTGTAGTGGTCGGGGCTCGCCAGACGCCGGCTTTGGATTGCCTCATCTCTCGTCCGGTCATCGACCCTCTCGAAAAGTTGGAATGCAGGTCCGCTTTTCGAGAAGTTCGGGGTAACACCAGCAAGTTGTGCAGAGAAAGAATGCCGATAGAGATGGTCGTCGAATACACGCTCGCCAGCTGCGGCCTCGAGTGCAGCCAGTTGCTGGCTCTTCTCCGCTTCATCCACCCGGGCCGTTCCCAATGACAGGGCCGCCGCCGTGCCACAGTATTCTTCGATCCATCGATACAGCGCCGAGTTGCCGTCTTTGATCAGCTGCAGCCAGACGAGGTCCGCCAGATCGGCGTCAATTTCCCGGAGAGGGGGCCAAAAGAAGCGAATTGAATCTAATGCCCGAACCACAGACCTGGGAGTCCGCAATTGCCTGCCGCCTTCTTGATCGATGACCTGGCGCAGCCGCTCTCGCTCGTCCTCATTCTTGGCTGTGCCAATTTGTTGTAATGCTTCAGCAAACCACTGGCGTAATTGGAAGGCTTCCGGCTTTGGCACCATCACCGTGAGCTGGATGATCTTCTCAAGAAAAGCCCGACCATTCTGAACGCTAGCTGCCGCCTGGATGCTATGTGCTAACACCTCACTGTCGTAGCAGAGTAGATAGATTACGTTTGGGAGATCGACGACCGACCTTACCAGGCGAAGGATTTCCAGAATTTCCCCCGGCTCCAGTCGATCCACGTCATCGATGGTGACCACGAAGCGGTGGCCAAGCTCACGCAGCGATGCGACGAGTCTGTCCTTGAGATCCGACAATTGGGGAGGAGCTTGGGTCCCGGCCAATTCCCCAGCGGCTTTCAGGCCCTTTCCCGCAAACTTGACCGCGCCAATCCCCGCGACGTCCCCCGCCACCTCAACCATTCCGCCCGCTTTGCTCAGTGCGGACATGAAGCTTCGAAGCGCTTTGCCAGCCTTTTTAGCCTTCGCAATCGAAATCGGCGTCGCATCCCCAGCCGCAAGGGCGACCTGATCCAATTGGTTAGAGAGTTCGGAAAAGAGGCTGGTAATAAGGGCGTCTCGATTGCCAATCAGCCAAGGCCGGAAGTTAATGACTGTTGGGCGAGCCGCGGTAGGTAGTCTGGTGAGCTCGTCCCCGACCAAAAACAGCAAGCTCGACTTTCCAGAGCCCCAGGCTCCTTCAAGCCCGACAACCAATCCGTCCTCGGATGCTCGGTCAACCAAAGACATGGCAATACGCTTAGCTACCTCGCGGAACCCAAGTTTGTCTTGGTCGCCAGGGCCTAGGGCGCGGTCACCTCGTACTGAAAAGCTTTCCATCGAGCAGTCTATCCCGATATTCTTATGGACTTCTGTTTACTTCATCAGTTGCCAGAAAGGCCAGTATATTGGTGGATGCCTATATGCCGAGCGGGGCGCCGAGCCTTTCGGTGACCGGGCGCAGGGGATCGACCAAGCCGAGGTCATAGATCATCGTGGTTTCAAGATTCCCCTTGTGGTCGACGTAGTGGGAGATCGCTTCATGCGACACCCTTGGCCGGTTAGCATCAGCGAAATCGCAATCCGCTTCAGGTCGTAGAGCTGGAAGTACGCCGGCACACCGGGGAGCGCCTTGAACCGGTCGAGCCCCTTGCGGAAGTTACCGCGCGGCTGGGTCTGGTCGGTATGAGGCGGGAATAGCAGCTTGCTCTCGGGCCAGCGGAGGCGTTGGGCCTGCGCCATGGCGGCAACGCGGGAATGGATCGGCACCGAACGGTAGGCGTACTCGTAGAGCGAACGCGACAGTTTGATGCCCTCGGTGTTGTGCTTCTGCCAGATCAGCTTGTCCGAATCGAAGTGGTCGAATTCTGCCTTGGCGAGATCACTGGGACGGGCCATGGTCAGGAACAGGATGCCCATGAAATTGCACAGTTCCTGCATCTGGTCGTTGCCGGTCACCAACCATGTCTTGCGCAGCGATGCCCGCGGCCTGGCCGAGTTGGTTCGCGTCAGCTGGTATCGGGAAGTGAAGGTCAAGAGCGCAGAGAGTCATGCCACCCGGTCCATGCTCGTCGCACGGTCAAGATTTGTCGAGATCCGTCGCGATCTCGAAAACCAGACACGGTCCATGCTGAAGGAATAGGGGCTGCCGTTCAGTCGATCGATTGGGTCACAGTTCCGGCGAAAGGCTTGGGAACTGGTTGCTGACGGGCATCCGCTTCGGCCTTTGGTTCAGGCGGAGCGACGGCAGCAATTACGTCATCGTTTACAGAACTGACCCGATCGGCGTCCAATTTTTCGCAGCCGGTTCACACCTTACGCGTCCTCCGGTGCGGAGACGTCCGGCGCCTGGCTCAGATGACTCTTGGATTGAACGAATCCCGATAACGCACCTCAAAACTGGAGAGAGCTGATTGCATCGAGTGATACCACTTTGGGATTTGCGAGATTTGCGTGTTCGAGCGCAGACAGCGTTCGCGTGCGGTTCTGGCCATCTTCTCGAAATCACTGTAACCGACCGCAAGGTGATGCATCATTTCTGCAGCTTTGTCCTCGATGTCCGGCTCATGGAGGACAACGCCATTAAGCCCATTTACGACCTGCCTCTTCAGACCAAAGGCGGACGACACTACGACGGGTTTGCCTCGGAACAGAGCCTCTGTTGCTGTAAGGCCGAAGCCCTCTTCGCGAGATAGCGCAAATACTCCATGGGCGTTCTGTTGCAGCCGGCCGACGATTTCCGCATTTGCGTCGTGGTCCTTCATCGAGATACAGACCAGATACACGCGCCGCCGCACTTCCTTCGATAATTGAGTGCATAATAGGACGCATTCCTCGAAATACTCCCGTCCTTCAGGATCGTCGGCAACATCCAAAGGATCAGGTCCCGCGATCACCAGGCGTGTGTCGTAGGCTTCCGCGAGCGCCGATTTCACAAAGCGATCGTAAGCGGCGATAATCCGGTCAATACCTTTCAGTCCATCCCATCTGGATACATGAAGGAAATACCGTGAGCCGAGAATGTCCTGAAGGGAGGGTGTGGGCTCGAATTCTTGGCCGTTGAACGAAACCGAATGGTCTAGCGTCTGGCCCGCTGGCCCTTCATAATTACGGTTCTTGCTTGAAAATGGGCTGATCGATGGCGGGATGATATCTATGGGCACATCAGTATCAAAGGCATATTCCTTGGCGCTTAAGATAATGCGTTGGAATTGATGGAGGTGTTCGCCCAAGAGTCCCCAGATTTCGTCGACTGTCGGGGTGCGCTTCGGATATCCGATGTGGCATCGCCAGATAGCCGGGTGCGGGTAAGATTCAAGGAACTTCGCAGCTGCAACAAGAGGCTGCGGATCATGAATTACCACAAAGTCATCAGGCCTGATGATCCTATCCAGCTCCGCAGCGCCTTTCTCCGATGCCTCAAGATAATGCGGGAGCAGATCATTCAAGCCTGCCACCTTGACGTCGTGAAGAGAATTATGAAGCGCTTTGGTGAATTGAAAAAATTGTTCTTCCTTCGGTTTAAAGATGAGCCAACGCACATCAAAACCAAGCTCCCGAAGCAGGCAAATGTGGTGTGGAAGCATTTCGGCCACCCCACCGCCGAATGCGGTGGAATTTATGTGCCAAATACAACGGCTGCCGATCATGTTACGAGCTTCTCCGGACGAACGAAATAGTTCATCGAGGAGTTCGTCATAATGGTTTCGCTCCGCCACGTAATGGGCAAGTACCGAGCCTTCTACCAGCACCTCATCAAAAAGTGAGGTGCGGGGTTTCGTTGATACTTTCATTCGTGGTCCCTTAAGTCTGTGGAGCAGGTTCAACTCAGCCAGTTTGAAAGGAAGCCTCGGCAAAGTTCTCTATCCAGTCCCTTGTGTCAGGATGACCTCTGGCGTTGGGGCCGACGCCGACGCAGTCGCAGCCTGCCGCGATCGCCGCTTCAATTCCGGTGGGGGAATCCTCAAAAACCAAGCATCTTTTGCCGGCGATGCGCAGCATTCGCAACAGCGTTTGATAGGGTTGTGGATACGGCTTTCCCTGACTGACGTCCTCGGCTGCAATCATGATCCGCGGCCAGGAGAGTCCAGCCGCCTCAAGGCGGGCAAGGGCCGAAACCCGTGCCGAAGAGGTGACAATAGATCGCCTTTCTGCTGGGATGGAGCTATAGAACTCTACGGCGCCCTCGATCGGTTGCAACAGTCTCATCGCTTGAACCTCGTAATCGGCAATGCGATTTGCCTCGCGTTCTGGCGAGAGATCGGGCGCGATCGCCGCCACCAAATCGATGTCGCGGCGGGCGGCCGACATCCGCACCGCGTTATCCGGACAGATCCGTTCCTCCCGTGCCCATCGACGGAGTGCGCTTTCGACCACAGCCTTCGAATCTACAAGGGTTCCGTCCAGATCGAAGGCTACGTGATCATAGTCGTCGAGGTGAACATTAACGGTTGCTGTTTTCGTGTGATTTTTCAATGCTTTCCACCCAATATCAGGCCCAATGATGCTTTTGGAAAGGCAGGCTCTCTCTGTGGTGTGAAATGCCTCCGCGCAGTATTCGACCATGGCTGTGTCAGTGACCTGTGCAGTCATGTCTTCGTCCCAACGGTGTGCCGGCTGCAAAGTGGCAAAAAATCTTCCAAGATTTTCCCGGCGAGTATCTGGCGTTGCTCATTCACCGGCGATGGCAGAGGCGAAGCCCCGCGGCAGTAGGTCATATCCAGATAGATCTTGCCGTTGATCTCCTGCGCTATAGCGCCATTGCCGAGGCGGAACATGATGGATGACCCGGTGTCCCGCTCCCGTTCAGCCAAATGGCCGATAGCGCCAGGACCGAGCATCTAAATTGCGCCTTTACTGAGTGACATCGCCATTCGCCTGGCGTTGGCCATGATTGTGTGGGTCGGATTGCTGTTCCCGGCAAAGTTCATAACGGAACCATCCATCACATGGATGTTGGTCAACCCATGGACCCTGCCGCAGCTGTCCACGACCGAGTTCCTCGGATCGCTACCGGCGCGCATCGTGCCGTGCAGGTGGGAGCTGCCTTTTCCCGGGAAATATGGCTCTCGCTCGATGCGGAATGCGCGAAGGTGGCGCAGAATGTCATCCGCGCGGTCGGCGAGAAAATTCCTTCGTGCACGGTCATTTTCCGAGCTTCGGTATTCGAAACGGATATAAGGGGTACCGTACTGGTCAGCGGCCTCGTCAAGCGCGACGCGGTTATGCGACCATGGCTCTTCTCCGGCTATGTAGTGCAGGCGCACAACGCCCACGTTCTCATTCGGCGAAGGGAAATTCGCTTCATAAATGAGCCCGCCAAATTTGCATGGCGCGCTGTTATGTTCGTAGAACTCATCGGTATAAACGGTCGAATGCGGTCCCCAGTGCGGAGCAAATGCATCGGAGCCCCGATCGGCTCGCTCCATGTAGCCGACGGAGTAGCCGCCAATCTTGAACGAGAGGCCGCGTCCAACGAGGCCGGATTCGTTTCCTATTCCCTTCGGTGCATGGTCACCCTTCGACCGGAGCATCAATGCCGCTGTTTGTATCGCGTTTGCGCAGACGATGACCCTTTCAATTGGGATCCGGATCAGTTCCGATGAGAGCGGCACATAGCACTCAAGGGCTCCAGCCCGACCGTCGTTCTGCATTTGGATCCGGTTGACGAAACAGCCGTATAGAACCGAGATTGTCCCTGGCAGGGCGGAGTCATCCAAAATGTTTCTTGCAAGCACTGATGCTCTCGCATCCGTAGGGCACGCCAGTTCATCGCAAGCCGAACAATTGATGCATCCCTTGTTGGTCCCTGGCGGCCTGATTGCCAGTGGGATGTTTTTTGATCTTATGCCGAGTTCCTGCATTGCATTGGATAAGATCAGCCCACGCGGACTGGCTGGATACGACGGAAACCCATTCGCGCCACTGATCTCCAAGAGATGCTCGATCTCCAAATAGTAGGGTTCGAGCTCCTCAAGGGTAATCGGCCAGTCAATCGCCATGTCAGTCGTAAGATATTGGGAAGCTGACAGATCTGCTTGTCGGTATCTGAACGTTATCGCGTTGTAGAACCCCATCCCCCCGCCGACGCAGCACGCTGTCCAGGGGTTGCCATCGGCGTGGCCATTGGAAGTGAGTGCCTTGCTGTAGGCCGCTTGATGAGGCCCGAGCATGGCGCCAGGACAAGCCGGGCCTCCATATTCCAGGACGGCCACATGGCACCCCTTTTCCGCAAGTGTTCGGGCGACGATCGATCCAGATGGCCCGGAGCCGATAACAACCGCATCGAAGTTTGTGTAATTACACGCGTGCGCTGCAATGTGTCTGATGTCCGTCACGGGCATTAGTCTCCTGTGAGGTTTGTGGTAGCGGGCCAGCGGGCGGTGTTCGCGATTGACATCAGGAGGTGCTTTATACGGGCCGCGTAGTGGGGGGCGGCGATGCCTGCCGGGCCATTGGCTGGGTGGCGGCAGGTGACGAAGAGGCCGTCGTACTTGGATGCATCCGGAAGAGTAGCGGCGGCGGCATTGGTGGGGTGACCATGAAACGTCTTCTCCTTTTCAATGATGACGTGGTGCGGATGACACCGCATTTACTGTGCCAACGAGAAACCGTTTTAACTCAATTCGATGCTTGTACTCTGGTAGTCGCATTTCCAACATTGTCGGACATTGGACAGTGTCAAACGCCAAGCGTTTGCGGGCTCGATCCGCCGTCAAGAATCATGGACGCGGCAGTCTCAGCCTTCGTTTCGAACGTCTTCGTGCTCGAGGCCACCCGGGCGCTGGCCCGCACGCCTGGCCGAGGGCGAAAAGTCCCGGACCCAGCCGCTGCACCTTGACACCCTCGTCGCCGACCGGCAGGCCCTGCAGCATCGCCTCGGCGCTGTCTCGTCTCGGGTCAGCGAAGCTTGCCGCGACAGCTCGCCGACAGCCCGGTTTGGCTCATCAGCGGGGCCGGGCAAAGAGCGGCGTCACGATCCTCACACTCACAGCGATGTTTAGGCAACCGGTCGCAGATCGCGCACCGGGCGGCATAGACGAGTCAAGTGGGCGGTCCCGGAATTAGGTGGTTAACCAGTTCCGGCTGTTCCTGCATGCCGGCGCCTACTGGCTTATGTGGGGCCTGCGCGCCGCGATGCCGAAACGAGCTTTGCAGTCGCCCAATTCGACACGTTGCGATTGCGCCTCATCAAGATCGCCGCGCGCGTGGTCGAGATGAAGACCCAAATTCGCCTGCACCTGCCGACATCCTGCCCGGACCAGCGCATCCTGCGCATCGTCCTCAGTCGCATCCCGCAACTCGCGACATAAACGATGGCGCGCAGACGCCCCGAAACGAACCCGCTGACCGCAACCCGCAAAACCCCGCCTGCCATCACCGACGGATCAACCCCGGCGCCCGACGAGGCTTGTCAAAACGTACCGCAATGGCGACCAGAGCGCCGCCTCAGGCCGTCGAAAGCTCACCGCCGTGCATCAAGCGAGCTAACTGCTGACCAGAGCACGAGGTCTGCGCATTGTCCGATATAGCTGCAAGACTTTGGGCTACCACGTGCGCAGTTCTGCCAAATCGGCAGCTGTCTGCAGTGACTCAGCATCCCAAAGCGTGTGGCCGAGACTAGTCGGGCCGGCTTCCACGTGAGGCGCGCCCGCTGGCCAGAAGGGGCGATCTCGCGCACCAATAACGAACGTTATCAAAGTCTGCGACGGCTGCTTCAGTCGCGAAGCGGCTGGGAAACAAATGCGGCCCTCCGCTCTGGCTCGCCCTGAATTTTTTGCGGCAGGACCCGTAAGTCTCTCGACAGCTAACCCTGTTAACAAGCCGATTTGTTGAACGGGCAAGATTTGTTGAACGGGCAAGTCGTCGAAGCGGCGCTTGAGTCGATCGAACGCCTGCAATGAATACCTGGCTGGTATCGATGAACAGAAGAAACGCTACTTCAACGCTATTCTCAGACGGCCTCGCGACAGACTTAACAAGCCGGTCAGAAATTCTGGAAATGTTCGAATAATCTGCGAACTCGGAAACAGGAGCATACATGGAATCCCACAATAGCGGATGGTTCAATACCGAGGGTTGGATGCGCGAATACGCTGCCCTGCAAGAGCGGCAGCGGACGGAACAGCCACACGGCACGTCTGAGGATCACAGTGGTTTCGAGCAGCACCTAAGCCAATTGCAACTCGGTTCCTCTGATACGAGCTCCGCTGAGGCCAGTTCGCCAGACAGCCCAGCCGCAGAGGTCCATAGAAGGAGTCTCCACACTGACAATCGCGCTATGACACGGAACCTGCGGGATGATCGGTTCGGCAACGCGCGCCACAGCCTAGACCAGCCTCGCGCTCACTTTGACAGCTCCCCTGCAGAGGTGTCGCAGTCTGGGTTACATGACAGGTTGTTCAGTAGCACGCGCTACACTGCCTCGTTTGAACCGCTGGCTGCGCCCACCAGGGATGACAAAAGCCGCGGTTTGTGGTCGCGTTTCAAATCAGAGATCGGAAAAACCTTCGGAAGCAAAAAGTCGTCGGGCGGTTCGGGGTCGAAATTTGTCCCTACAGAGCTTCGCATGGATTTCGCCAAACGCAGTCGCTCTTCCGCCAGCGGGGACATGTATCCCCAAGACGAGCGCCTCATCGAACTGTTTAAGGAAACAGTGCAAGCGTACGAAGTTGTTCCCGACGGCACCATCGGCCGAGGGGCCGGAAAGGTTCCCGCTCCGACCATCAAGGACAATAAGGCGGCTCTTGCGAGTTTTGCTCGTTGGCTGCGAGAAGAGAACAAGAAGCCGATGGCTCCTCGGCTTCTTAACGAGCCAAGGTCGCTGGCCAATGACGTCGATGAGTACATCGCACTCGGAATGGACCATCGTGACCGCCTCAGGTCGGCAATGTCTCATCTCCGGAGGCTTTCGCCTGACGGCCAAGTAATCCAATCAGCTGGCACTGGGCCCCGCCTGATGGGGCGCCAGTCAGCGAATCCTCATCCCGACGACGCTCTCATCATCGATGGCCTACTCAAACAAGAGCTAAGCAAGCTGGGGCCCCGTCCAACTCGCAAAGAGAGCAACCCCGCCTCAGCCATGGCTTCCAAGCAACGGAGGTTTAGCGATTGGCTCCAAAGGGAGGCCAGGGAGAGCATCGTGAGCCGAATCAACGGCACCGATCAGCAGCAAAAGTCGTTGAAAGCAGATTTAAAGGACTTCAGCAAAGCCACAGGACAGCAAGGCGCTCGACTGGATCAGATTCGGCAGTACCTAGGGGCTGAGAGTCAATCGACCAAGCTTCATCCGTATCCAGATGACGCCAGCGTCATCGATGGCCTGGCCAAGGAGCAAGTGAGCAAGCTCGGAAACGACTCGACTCGCCAGCAGAGACAAGCAGTCGCGAAAATTGCTTGGGAGCTACGCAGGTTTAGTGATTGGCTCCAAAAGGAGGGTAGGGGGAGCATAGCGAGCCGGATCAACGGCAGCGATCAGCAGCAACGTTCATTGAAAGCAGATCACAAGGAGTTCGACAAGACCAAGGCACAAACCGCCGTAAGTCTCGAACGGTTTCGGCAGTACGCAAGCGATGGGACCACGACCGGGATCCAATCGATCAGCAGGTATCATCCGTATCCCGACGACGCCCGCATCATCGAAGGGTTTGCCAACGAGGAGCTGATGAGGCTCGGGTCGGACGCCACCGCCCGACAAAAAAACGTGATCGGAAATATTGCTAGCGCGCAACGCGGGTTTAGTGATTGGCTCCAAAAGGAGGGTAGGGGGAGCATAGTGAACCGTATCAACGGCAGCGATCAGCAGAAGCGATCGTTGAAAGCCGATTTCAAGACTTACACCAACGCTAAAGGACAAAGCACCGTGAGTCTCACAAGGCTCGGGCAATACTTACAAGTCGTCGAGGCGAACGCTGCGCTGGGGTTGTCCCTTGAGCAGGCAAGCGGGCGGGAACCTGCCGGTTCGCAAACCGACAGTTACGATCAGTCGCAGCTTTGGCGTGATGCGGACGAGGCAGGAGGCCAGGGGCCTGCCGAGTGGGACCGTCCCTGGTCGGGGCTGTCGTCGCATTCGGACGAACGCGCCGCATCGCAAGTGGAAAGTTACGATCAGTCGCGGCTTTGGCTCGACGTGGACCAAGCCGCGGGCCAGGGACCAGCAGGATGGACCTCTTCCTGGTCATCGCAGGAGGTGGACCACGCTGGGCGGGGGGGAAGCGCCGCCTCCCAGGAAAGCTATGATCAGTCGCAGCTTTGGCAGGAGGTGGACCAAGCCGGATGGCAGAGACCTGCCGGTTGGACCTCTTCCTGGTCATCGCAGGAGGTGGACCACGCTGGGCGGGGGGAAAGCGCCGCCTCCCAGGAAAGCTATGATCAGTCGCAGCTTTGGCAGGAGGTGGACCAAGCCGGATGGCAGAGACCTGCCGGTTGGGACCGCCCCTGGTCAGGGCCGTCGTCGCAGTCGGATCAGGATATGGGGCCAACTCAGCCGTCCGCGTCAGCTCGGTCATCAGATATCTACCGCGGTCTTGAGTCCCTGGTCGATTTGCCGTCCACACCGGCCGAGTTGCGTGATGATGCTCACTACGAGCCGTTTCTGGGTACAGCCTCCGATGCTCAGGTTGGGGCGCTCAATCCGCAAGCCTCGTCTCACCGCAGCGGACGGGCGCTCGGCGCCAGGGAATGGCTCGGCGATGTGCATATCCAGGGAGATTACGAACTGCTGGCGCAGGAGCTGCAGAGGGACAATCCAGATCTCGCCGTCCGAACGCGGCTCGTCGATCCCCTGGTAGCTCATTACCATCTGCGCCTGGGCTCCGACAGCGTCGTGCTCAGGGCTTTCCAGCGCATCGTCTATGATCACAATGGCAACGATACAGCCGACTTCCTGTTCCTGCCTGTCAACGATGCCAGCGCTACGGATCCTGACCGCCGCGGCACCCACTGGTCACTACTGCTGGTTGACCGACGCGAGCGGGCAAGGCCGGTTGCGTATCATTACGACTCCGCCCGGGGGCACAACGACCAGCCCGCAGCACTGCTCGCACAACGGCTGGGAGCCCGCGTGGAGACAGTCCGCATGACCCAGCAGCGCAATGGCTATGATTGCGGGGTCTTCGTGCTCGACGGCACGCGGGCGCTGGTCAGGCGATTGGCGCAAAGGCGGCGGCCAGCCATGCTGCACCTCGACAATCTTGTCGTCGATCGGCAGGCACTGCAAAACCGACTACGGGGCTGATGTAGGATCTGCTGGCAGATTGAGGCTAGTGGATTGAATCTAACACTTGGTGCCCACGTTTGACGGCGGCGATGATTTTGTCGGGGTCGGCGGTCCAGGTGAAGGGTTTGGGTTGTCGATTGTGCTCTGCGAGGAAGCGGTTGATGGGCGCCTGCAGGTCGATGACAGAATGAAAGACGCCTCGCTTGAGGCGTCGCTTCGACAGCTGGGCGAAGAAGCCCTCGACAGCGTTGAGCCAGGAGCAAGACGTGGGGGTGAAGTGGAAGGTGAAGCGCTGATGGCGGTTGAGCCAGGCACGCACCTTAAGGTGCCGTCGCCGACGCCATTCTCGACAGGATTGTTCACAACGCCCACCGCATCGTGCTCCTGGGCGACAGCATGCGAAAGCAAAAGGCGGCGCCCCTCTTGACCAGCGCCGAAAACGGCGAAATCAATCACCCATGACGACAACCAGGCACCCGAGGACCACCACCGCCAAACTGTCCGGGACTTAGTGAAACGCCTGGAGTGCACCCCCAGACTGAGACAAGGAAAATCGCGGACAGTTTCCCCGCAGGAGAGGAAACTGGGGCATGGCCGGACGGCAAAGATTTATTGATGAAGACCAAAAACGGGAGCTGCTCCAGCGCATGGAGGCAGGCGAAAACGTCAGCAAGTTGGCAGATGAGGTCGGCATCAGTCGTCAACGACTTTACGAGTGGCGTGATCACCTGAGGCTTCATGGCGATCTGAAGTCACGCCGGCGCGGCCGGCCGGCCAGATCGACAGCAGGACTAGACGGGGCCGCGCAGCTGCAGAATTCAGTCGATCTGCCGTTTGACGAGAAAGCTGGCCTCGTCTGGGCCAGTCTTATGGCTGGTGGGAAGGCGAAGGGACGCCCCAGAAGCGCGCTCGACCTTATCATCGCTGCGATCGCCGAGGCCAATCACTGCGTCGTCGTGACAAACAATGAAAAGGACTTCGAGGATGTTCAGATCATCAATCCGCTCCGCAGCTCTGGGAGTTAGGAGGTAGATAGGCGATTCACTTCATTTCGAAGATTTCAGCGGCACCGAGTTCGAACACCTCGTGTTCGGCTACCACCTTTGCGATGGCTGGACCGTCTCGCCTGCTTCGGCCAGACGGAAGCGACCAAGGGCGCGACATCATCGGCACACGTCCGTTTGAGGACGAGCCGGACGAACGCACTGTCATTCAAGCGTCAATCGCGGCAGCCTGACTCAATCAAAGGCCGAGAAGGATAACGCCGAATCCGTAGGAAAATTCCGACAAGCGCTCCTGCAGGTTTAAAAGTTCCCCCGATCAGGTCCGCGCCGGCATGAGCGCAGCGTCGATACGGCGGTGCATCAGCGAGACCATTGAAAACAAATCCTCGGCATCCTCCTTCGACATCTGCCAGTGAATTTTTGCGCTGTGCGCAGTGGTATTGCGGAACATGCTGAAAGTCCCCTTCACCAGGTGCTCGCTCCTCTCGCTATCGGTCACGAGCGTGTTGATCGCCAACATCGGCATGTCGGACAGCATGGAAGTAGTTGTCTGCAAGCAGTTCCTCCCGGCAGAACATCAACACATCAGGATGCACCGCGGATAGTCAACTCGGCCCTCAGCTCGCGCACGCCGCGTCGCTTCTGATAAGGTTTGGGTTGCCTCGACGGAGCCCAGTTTCCCGATGCCGCGACGGCCAATCCTGCAAATGCCAGAGCTCGGTTCAGGTTAAGGCGCATCGGCTCGAATCGTTCGGCCTCTCGAGCGAAACGCTCCGGTTTCATGGCCTTGCGGATGAACGCTATGATATAGGTGCAGGCACCACGCTTGTTCTGGTCGTTGGCAAAGGCATTGTACGATCTGTGTCGCTTGGTCATTGGGGAAACGGTATCGGCGATCTTGACCGTGGCCAGCAGATGTCCGATTTCCGAGCCGGTCAGGCCGTCGGCGGTCTCGCCTAATGCGTCAGCGATTGCCTGCAGCTGTGATTGCGTGAATGTCTTCATAGGCGTTCCCCCTCGGCCACCTCGAATTATTGACGTTGCCGCCGATTGCGCCTATTTATCGCCTCGGAGGCTTTGTAAGCGGAAACGCGAGCATTGCCTTTTTTATGCCGGTTTCAGCCCGGTAGGACGCAAGTCCTGAATGTGCTTGAACCCCCATATTTTTTCACCCCCTCCGTCTAACGGCTGAATCGGAGTCGTTTCACGCGGCTCACCAGTGGCGATAGTTCACCACGAGCGTCCGCTGTCATGCCTTTGAGCCGGAGTCCCCAACTGATGTTGCAGGCAAGCTGGATGAATGGTTCCGAACCAATGAGAACCTCGAAGGATTATGGTTTCTTCACGGTCGATGTGCCGAAATTCTGGGGGCCGCCGGAGACCATCTAATGGGCGCCGGCTGAGGCATAGATAAGATTGCTATAGCTCACTTTTTCCGCTATAATGAGTTATAGAAAGGCGCTCTATAGCTCATGGTATGGAATTGGCAGCAGGCCGACTGGCCGCATTTTACCTACGACAAGATGGCATTGGACCCGCTGGAAAGCGAGTTCCTATTGCGATCGGGCGAGTTCCTGGGCGTGTTTCGCCATGTTGGCCCCGATGACCGCGACCAGATCCGCATCGATCTAATCAGTGAAGAGGCCTTGAAGACATCCGAGATCGAGGGTGAGTATCTCAACCGGGAAAGCCTGCAATCATCCTTGCGGCAGCAGCTGGGGCTCGGAGGCGAGAATAGGCGCGTCCCGCCCGCCGAGCGGGGCATCGCCGAAATGATGGCCGACGTGTATCTGCATTTTGCCAACCCGCTCTCGCATCGCACGCTCTATGCCTGGCACAAGATGGTGATGTCAGGCGAGCGGCGCATCGAGACGATCGGCAACTATCGCCAGCATGCCGATGCCATGCAGATCGTCTCTAACCGGCTGGACAAACCCAAAGTGCATTTCGAGGCGCCGCCCTCATCGCGCGTGAAAGCCGAGATGGACGCCTTCACCATCTGGTTCAACGATACCGCGCTCAAGGGCAAGACTCCGCTTCCCGCGCTGACGCGCGCCGGTATCGCGCACCTTTATTTCGAGAGCATCCATCCGTTCGAAGACGGCAACGGCCGCATAGGACGTGCCCTTTGCGAAAAAGCGCTGGCGCAAAATCTGGGCGAGCCGAGCCTCATCGCGCTGGCTTACACGCTCGAGCGTCGCCGCAAGGCCTATTACGATCATTTGGAGGCCAGCAACAAAAACAACGCGATCACCGATTGGCTGATCTACTTCGCCAGCACAATCCTAGAAGCGCAGCGCGTAACGCTCGCCCGCGTCGAATTCTCCGTTGCCAAGGCCAAGTTCTACGAGCACCACCGGGGGCAGTTCAACGAACGCCAGGAAAAAGCCGTCGCCCGGATGTTCCGGGAAGGTATCGCCAGTTTCAAGAGCGGCCTCAGCGCGGAGAATTATATCGCCATCACCCAGGCGTCGCGCGCCACGGCGACAAGGGACCTGCACGATCTGGTTGCCAAGGGTGCGCTGACAAGAACCGGTGAACTCCGACACACACGTTACATGCTGAATATTCGTGACGATCGTGCGTAGATCCCATCAGCGGATGACTAAGTCTGTACCACCGCGCGGCGGTCGAGCGACTGCGACAGCACGGCCACCGTGACGGCCAGAAGCGCGAGCGCGGCGCCCACCAGCGGCAGGTTCGCGTAGGATACGCCCCAGGAGATGGCGAGCCCGCCGATCCAGGCGCCGCCGGCATTGCCGACATTGAAGGCGCCCTGGTTGAGCGTGGCGGCAAGGTTTGGCCCTTCGGCGGCCGCCTCGACGACGCGGATCTGCAGCGGCGGCACGACGATGAAGATCAGCATGCCCCACAGGAAGACGATCGCCACGGCCACGCTCGCGATGGCGCCGAACTCGGTGAAGACGGCGAACAGCAGGGCCATGGCGAGCAGCGTGGTGATCACAGTCGGCATCAGCTTCCAGTCCGCCAGCCTGCCGCCGATGATGTTGCCGATGGTCATGCCGGCGCCGAACAAGAGCAGCACCCAGGTGACGGTCGCCGTCGACAGGCCGGACACGTCGGTGAGATAGGGCTTGATGTAAGTGAAGACCGCGAACAAGCTGGCGGAAGCGAGCGAGGCGATCAGCATCGCCAGCCAGACCTGCAGCTTGCCGAGCACGCGCAATTCGCCGAGCAGACCGCCGCCGCTGGGTTCGACGACATCCGACGGCACCAGCCAGGCGATGGCCGCGACCGAGACGAGGCCGATGCCGACGACGGCGAGGAAGGTGGCGCGCCAGCCGAAGGCTTCGCCCAGCGCCGTGCCGGCGGGCACGCCGAGGATGTTGGACATCGTCAGGCCGGCGAACATCAGCGCAATCGCGCTCGCCCGCTTGTTGCGCGGCACGAGGCTGGCGGCAACGACGGAGCCGATGCCGAAGAAGGCGCCATGGCCGAAAGCGGTGAAGACGCGCGCCGCCATCAACAGCCAATAGTTCGGAGCGATGGCGCAGAAGAGATTGCCGACGACGAAGAGCGTGGCGAGACCGACCAACACAGGCTTGCGCGGCAGGCGAGCCGTCGCCATGGCGACGATCGGGGCGCCGAAGACGACGCCCAGCGCATAGCCGGTGACCAGAAGGCCAGCCGAAGGGATCGAGACGCCGAGGTCGGCCGCGACCTCCGGCAGCAGGCCCATAATGACGAATTCGGTGGTGCCGATGCAGAAGGATGCTATGGCAAGCGCTAGGATTGACAGCGGCATGGGACGTCCCTGCTAAAACGGTCCAAGACCGAGATTGTCTGGACGGCCGCGATGCACGAGCTCACTGGAATCAGAAGAAGGAGAGCGGCCCTTTTTCGAACACAGGCCGGGCTGTTGAGGCGGGCGGCGTCTGAGCGACGGTCGTCAACAGGACTGTTCTGGCTCGGGCGACCTGACGCTTCTCTCTCATGGGCAACGGTGGAGGAAACGAAAACATGATGAGCTGCCGATGCCGATTGCCTCCGCGCAAGTTGAGGAAATCTTGGCGAGAACTCCGGCGGCTTTTTTTCGACACTACCCGTTGGCCACGGGCTCACATGCCTGCGCCCGCGAGCACGGTTCGGTGTGGAAATCATATCTGTTCTTGCTGCTCGCCGGGGACCCCCCGGTGAACACAGGATGACGAGGTTGGCTGAACTGACGACTCTAAACATTACAGCGCTGCGCTCCAGTCTGGAGCTCAATGCCCCTGATGCTGCAAGCAAGCGCTATGCCACCTTGGGATTTTGTCCCTGTCTCAGGCTCCCCGAGCTATAGGCGTTGAACGAGAAAGCATCGTGCCCTGCTCGCAGAGTCGCCTCGACAGGCTATGGTTCTTGTTATCGAGCGCAGCGGTTTCCACCGACTTGCAGTGCTCTACTCTTTGCCAATGGCCGGCACGCGGCCGAGCGATCTCATACGCATCGCATGTCTGCGCCATATTGCTGGTCTCTGATGCCATACTGCCTTGCGATTTCGGTCATCGGTTTCGACCATACCAGATCGTAAAGCTCGGCCCGCGTCATTCTCAGCACGTATCTTCCTTCTCGTATCAATCGCCAGCAACGTGAGCCAGCCTCTCGGCAATTTAGACGCGCTTGGCCTTACCTCCGCCTAAATGAAGATTTCGTGGATGCGCTCGGGCCGCGCCATTCATCAAAACGGAATGAATATCCGCCCTAATTTTTCTTACCCCAGGTAGCCGGGAAAGGACTTCCCGATGGATCTCTTCGTAGCCCCGGATGTCCTTTACGCAGACAGTCAGCCGCGGTTTCAGTGGGATCGAGCCGCGGTGAGAAAACCGCTGTGCAGGGTTGACCCACGCTTTCTATTCGAACCCAAACTGCCGATGACAGTATGTTCGCGCTTTCCAGCCGACCACCTCCCTTTGAAGTTGCGCGAACCATCCGGCCATGGCGAGTGATGGCCGCAGCAGCCAAGGGACAAAGCAGGGGTTGAGCGTTCACCAGCCGGTATCCGGCATTTGATTTTCCTCCTGGCAATCCAGGGGGCTTGCGATTTCTCGTTTTTGCTGCGCCTATCCCCAAGTCAGAATGTTAACTGGCTTGGGCAAACCAACGCTGCAACCGATACAAAGGAAAAATGGATGGCAACTGGCACGGTAAAGTGGTTCAACAGCACGAAGGGCTTCGGCTTCATCCAACCCGATGCGGGCGGCCCGGACGTTTTTGTCCACATTTCCGCTGTGGAGCGATCGGGTCTTTCGACTCTCGCTGACGGCCAAAAGGTTAATTACGAGATCGAGCAGGACCGCCGCACCGGGAAATCCTCGGCCGGCAATCTCAGCAAAGTAAAGTGAGCTGACGGCTTCTTGCGCATGGCGCAACAGCCGCCCGACGGCGAGCCTCTACCGACCGCCGCAGATGAAATCGCGCGTGAACATGAAATCGACGGAAGCCTCGCGCAAATTGTTGCAGGCCGGGGAACGCAGTGCAAAAGGCGGGAGTCTCCCCGCCTTTCCAAGTCAGCGCGCCGGAACAACACTCAGGCCGCGCCGTTTTTGCGGGCCCTCTTTGCCGGCGCGGCCTGTTCGGCCCGATCAGGCTTTCGACCCAGGCCCAGGGTCTTGGCTAAAGCAGAGCGAGCTGCGGCATAATTCGGGGCAACCATCGGGTAGTCTGCCGGCAGGCCCCACTTTGCGCGGTATTCGTCGGGCGTAAGGCCATAGTGGGTTGAGAGATGGCGCTTCAGCGACTTGAACTTTTTTCCGTCCTCCAAGCTAATGATATAGTCGGGCGTGACCGATTTCTTGATGGGAACGGCAGGCTTGAGGTCCTCAGGCTTAGGGACCGGGCCGCCGATCGTGCCTTTTAAGGCGGCATGAACCTGGTCGATCAGGCCAGGAAGGTCGCTCACCGGGACCGGATTGTTCGAGACGTAGGCCGATACGACGTCGGCGGTAAGCTCGATGAGGGCATCACTATTGCTCTCGATTTCTTCTGTCACGGAACGCTCCTGATTTTGATGGCTTCTGCGAAAACCAGCTTGATTAATGAAGGCAGCCACAGAACGCAATGAAAGGTTGCGTTCCAGCCCCCTCCATACGGTCTTCTCAAAGCGGCGCGCGCATTACGCGCGTGAATAGACGCATCTCCACCGCCCAAAACTTCCAGTAGAATGATCGATTGGTCGCTAAGGCGCTTTGGTGATGGATGGACAGGTATTTCCAGCAGAACGGTTCAGTTTTGGCTTTGAAGCAGCCGTCGAAATTACTCGGTTCGGCATTGTAATGCCCTGATCCTGCCACTCTCCATAGGCAAGTGCGCCGAAGGGAGAAATCTCCAACTAAACGTGTTCACGAACAGAGAAGGGCTCGCCCAATGAGCAGGGTGGCGCGCGCGGACGCAGCTTCAGTTTCGTCGGCGACGTTCGCGCCGCTGGAGAACCCCACCTTTCGCGCGATCTGGCTAGCCGCGCAGCTGTCCGGTCTGGGCTGGCTGATGCAGACCGTTGCGGTCAGTTGGCTCATGGCGACCATCTCGACCTCGGATGTGATGGTCGCCTTGGTGCAGACCTCCACGACGCTGCCCGTATTCATTCTGTCGATCTTCGCCGGGGCCATTGCCGACAATTTCAGCCGCCGCACTGTCATGGCGCTAGGCTGGTGCGTGATCGCCTTGTCGTCGATCATGCTGACCGCGCTTGTCGGGCTGGGGTATTACAATCCGTGGCTGATCCTCGCCTTCAGCTGCCTGGCCGGATGTGGCGCTGCGTTCACTGATCCGGCATGGCATGCCTCGGTTGGCGACATCCTGCGAAAGCGCGAAGTTCCGGCCGCGGTCACGCTAATCTCGGTCGGCTACAATGCAATGCGAAGCATCGGTCCGGCGCTCGGCGGCGTCGTTGTCGCCTCCTTCGGACCTCTGACGGCTTTCGCGGTGGCGACGCTGACCTATCTGGCGATGCTGTGGGCCATAGGACTCTACAAATGGAGCGGTCGCTCTTCGCCACTTCCCCGTGAGCCATTGACCACGGCCATTCATGACGGGGCCCGCTTCACGGCGCTGTCGGGAGAGATCAAGGCGGCAATCGCGCGTGGATTCCTTTTCGGTCTGACGAGCATCTCGATACTGGCGCTGCTGCCACTGGTTGCCCGGGACCAGCTCGGGGGAGGGCCGATCGCCTATGGTGTCCTGATGGCTGGGTTTGGCGCCGGCGCTTTGTGCGCGGGCATTTCCAACAACGCGCTGAGACGGTCACTGTCGCAGGAGCGCCTGACGACACTGGCATGCATCGCCTGCGCCGCCTGTTGCCTGGCTCTTGCCTTTACGCCTTCGCTGGTGGTGGCGACGATTGCCTTGACACTCGGCGGCGCAGGCTGGGTCGTCACCTGGACGGGACTTGACGTGAGCGTGCAATTGTCGAGCCCACGATGGGTCGTGGGTCGCACGCTTTCCATCTACTCCGCCCTCGCGTCGGGCGGCATCGCGGCCGGCAGCTGGCTTTGGGGCGTGGTGGCCGAAAACTATTCGCTCACATTGGCCCTTGAAAGCTCCGCTGCCGCTCTGCTGTTGGTTGCCGCCACCGGATTGCTGCTCCCGATCCGCCAGTGGAAAGAGTCCGACCAGGATTCTCTTGGCTTCGAAACGCCGGCGCTCGCCCTCGACTTGAAGTCGAGAAGCGGCCCGATCGTGGTTAAGATCGAGTACTCCATACCGGAAGCCAACGTCGAAACCTTCCTCGACCAGATGCAGGAACGCCGCCGGGTGCAGAGCCGCGCCGGCGCCCGGCACTGGAATCTCCAGCGCGACCTCCAGGAACCCTCGCATTGGACGGAGACGTTCCGCACGCCGACTTGGATGGACTACCTTCGCCTCAACCACCGGCTGACCGCGGAGGACAGGGAACTGGATCGGTCTCTCCTCGAACTGCATGCGGGAGAGCTTCCGCCTCGCACGCGGCTTGCGATCGAGCGGCCGACCGGAGCGCCGCGCAGGCGGGAGCAGTCGGGGAGCTTCTTTTTCCGACGGTGATCTCGTCTCGATTTGGTAATCGCCAACTGCTCCAAGCGCAGGCATCATGATGGTGGCAAAGGCCGCCGCGAAGTTCGATGGAGATAGAGCGCGGCTGGGGGATCGCTATCCACAGCTCTACAAGCCGAACAGTGGTGCCAACGACGCGCACGCTGCGGTCCCGCCGAAGCGCCGCCGGGCGCTCCGCCTTGCTGTCGTCATGTCGCTCAAGTTTTAGACAGATCAGCGAATCACAACGGGCAGACCAGTCAATCGGCTGTCCAATCAATTCAATTCTGCGGGAATGTTCAGCTGGCGTGGCTGCTGGCGTTCCAAGCAGCTGGATTCCGTATGCCTTACGGTCGCAGCCGGTCTAACGTACTCGCGTCGGACATACCGTTCGCACGTCAGTTCAGCCGGCCATTGTCCCTTGGCCAAAAGCAACGGTTTGCTCCGGCGGCTCTCAGATTCTGCTCAGCTCTCATGGCGCGTCAGTTTGTTGTCAGGTCAGCCAAGCTACGTTCCGCCTCAAGGAAGCAATGGTTGTTAGGTGATGTTGAAGGTGATTGCGACCTCCCGACTGCGAGAGAAAGGTATTCGAGCGTCGGCCCGGCCAAGGGCCTGCTCGATTTACCGATCGGACAAGGTGCTTCCTTCAGAGCTCCCGGGTTCGGTGCCCTAGGCGCGCTTTGGGGTTCCTGAGCGACGACCATGTTGGCTCGCCTGTCGTTGCTCCACACACTTTAGGCGATGCGTTGTTGCCTGGATCGGAGACGAAACATGACCAACATCGGCCGGACGGGAAGATCGCGCACCGGAGGCACTCCAGCCGGTGGCGCCCCGGACGGCAGGTCCCGCGCCGCATCAGGTCACGCCGCGGCAGAAGGTGGAAACGCGTTCAACTCGATTGTCGAGCGGACGCACCGCGAGCCGCAGGCTAGCGAAGCTTCCTCCAGCCGCGTCGCAGGCCGCGGTGATGATACCCCGCAGGACCGGTCCGCGCGCGTCCCCGTTGGTCAACCACGACTTTTCGCTTCGGCATTGCGCGGAACGGGCATGGCGCGGCGCCGTTTTCCTTTGGCGCCAGAAGGTGAAGCAAGCCAGGAAGAAAGCGCTTTGCGTTCTGACGGTGAGCCGGGACGCGGTGATCATGCAAGCGAAAGTTCTTACGCTCCGGTTCTGTCGCATCGACAAACCACGTCCGACGATGGCGCAGAAACCAACATCCGTCTTGGAAGCGAGCAGCGGTCTCATGGGGAAGGACGGCAAGCGATTGCTTCGCGTTCCGATGCCGGATCGCGGCGCAGAGATGGCGTCACCGAAAGCTCACACACCTCCGCCTCCTCGCTTGGAAAAACACCGTCCGGCGTGGAGGCCAGGCCGCCACGCCGTGACGATGGAGGCGCGCGCGATAGCCGTTCCGGCTCACGGCGGCAACCGGGCCCTTCGGGTTCCGATGCCGGATCGTGGCGCAGAGATCGCGTCCCCGAAGGCTCTCTCGCCTCCGCCTCCTCGCTTGGAAAAACACCGTCCGGCATGGAGGCCAGGCCGCCACGCAGCGACGATGGGAGCGCGCGCGATAGCCGCCGCATAGGTTCTCAACGGCCTGAAGGGTCGCGGCAGCAATCAGGCGCTTTGCGGGCCGAGGGCGGACCCTCGCGCCAGGCGCAGCGGTCCGGACTTTCCCACGGAGGCGGGCTACCGCCGCATAGACAAATTGCCGATTTGCAAGCGGGACGGCATTCCGAAGCAGCCCGGCAGCGCGTCTCTCGCGCAATGTCGAGTAATCTGTTCAACAATGCCCTCGATGACATTGGTCGAGCTCGGGACATCGTTCAATTCTCCTGTGCGGTGGTGCGCCACAGCGGCATGCTGCGGGACCAGGAAGAGCGGGCAGCATTCCTGCAAGGAGCCGCTGTCCAATTCACCCGTCACTTTCTGCCAAACTGGGAACAGGACATCCGTGAAGGAGAATCGTTTGGATATGCGACCGTATCCAACGCAGTCAGCCGCGAACTCGGAGGTCAGCCGGGCATGCAGGCCTGCAGGGCCATGGCAGCCAAGGTATCGAGGTCTACCAGCGCCCTCGACGATGTAGATGCTCGCGCGTTGCCGCTCTTGGCATTGTCGTTCGGCCGATATCCCCAACTGGCGGAATGCCGCGACGGCACAATCAGGATCGGCGAATTCTGCAGCGACAACCCAGCAGCGCTTCGCCAGCTCGACGCTCGAAACCTCTCGCTGCTGGTGAACGGCTTCAGCAAGTGGCATGACCAGCCAGGGTGTGGCGACGGCACTTTCGCAGTTGCTGGTGAGGTTCTTCGCCGCGCCCACACGCAAGGGTTTTCCAAATTCAATCCGCAGAGCTTGACCAACCTGGTCAATGGTTTCAGCAAATGGCCGAACCAGGCGGAGTGTCGGGAGGCCACCAGCGCTATCGGCACCGAGGTGACGTACCTCGCAGGCCGAGCCAATCGGCTTTCCGATTTTGTACCGCAGGACCTGGCGAACCTGGTGAACGGTTTCAGCAAGTGGCCGGAACAGGAAAGCACGCGCGAAGCAACGATCGCCATCGGCTCTGAGATCAGTCGCGAGGCCAACCGACTCGGTCGCTTTCCTGAGCAGGAGCTGGCCACTTTGGTGAACGGTTTCAGCAAGTGGCCGCAAGAGCCAGGCATACGTCAGGCTGCGGTCGCCATCGCAGGGGACATTGCGTCCGGCGTCGGCAAGCCCGGCGGATTTACTCATCAGCACCTGGCGATACTGGTGAATGGTTTCAGCAAGTGGCCCGAAGAACTCAATATGCGCCAGGCAGCAGTCACCGTCGGTGGGGAGGTCGTTGCGCGCGCCAGGGAGCTGGGTGGGTTCACGGATCAACACCTGGCCAATCTGGTGAATGGTTTCAGCAAGTGGCCGGAACAGGAGAAGACGCGCGAAGCGGCCGTCGCCATCGCCTCTGAGGTCAGCTGCGACGCCAACCGATTGCGCGGTTTTCCTGGTCAGGAGCTGGCCTATCTGATCAATGGCTTCAGCAAGTGGCCGCAAGAGCCAGGCATGCGCCAAGCTGCGGTCGCCATCGCCGGGGAGATCGCCTCCCGCGCCGACAAAATCAAGGGGTTTACCCATCAGCAGCTGGCCATACTGGTGAACGGTTTCAGCAAATGGCCCGAACAGGAGAAGACGCGCGAAGCCACAGGCGCAGTTGCCCGCGAGATTCTCCGCCGCACCAGTCACCTCCGTGGATTTACTGACCAACATGTGGCGAACCTGGTGAACGGATTCAGCAAGTGGCCCGAGGAGCCTGAAGTGCGCCAAGCTGCAGTGGGCCTCGCCGAGGAGATCGTGTCCCGCGCCGGCCAACTCGCCGGATTCGCCGATCAACACCTGGCGAATTTGGTGAACGGTTTCAGCAAATGGCCCGAACAGGAGAAGACGCGCGAAGCCACGGCCGCAGTTGCCTGCGAGATTCTCCGCCGCACCAGTCACCTCCGTGGATTTACTGACCAACATGTGGCGAACCTGGTGAACGGATTCAGCAAGTGGCCCGAGGAGCCTGAAGTGCGCCAAGCTGCAGTGGGCCTCGCCGAGGAGATCGTGTCCCGCGCCGGCCAACTCGCCGGATTTGCCGATCAACACCTGGTGACCTTGGTGAATGGTTTCAGCAAATGGCCGGATCAGCAGAAGATGCGCGAGGCTACGGTCACCATTGGCAGGGAGGTCCTTCGCCGCGCCGATCGCCCGGATGTCGGGCTCTCCGATTTTACTGCTCAAGGCTTGGCGATCCTGGTGAACGGCTTCGGCAAGTGGACGCAAGAGCCGGTGTGCTATCAGGCTCTGGTG
>NZ_JAVIJF010000023.1:0-124658 GCF_033977145.1 Mesorhizobium montanum
TGCCAGCGGCCACTGGAGCTTCGCGCTCGACAACACCAACGCGGCCGTGCAGGCGCTCAATGTCGGCGACCAGCTGACCGAGACCTTCACCGTCCACACCGCCGACGGCACCGCCCAGGAGGTGACCATCACCATCGACGGCGCCAACGACGCGGCGGTGATCACCGGCACCAGCAGCGGCGGCGTTGTGGAGGCGGGCGGGGTCGGCAATGCCGATGCCGGCACGCCGACGGTCGGCGGCGACCTCAACGACACCGACGTCGACAACGCCAACGACAGCTGGCAGACGGTGCCCACCGCGACGGCCAGCGACAATGGCTACGGCACCTACACCATGGATGCCAGCGGCCACTGGAGCTTCGCGCTCGACAACACCAACGCGGCCGTGCAGGCGCTCAATGTCGGCGACCAGCTGACCGAGACCTTCACCGTCCACACCGCCGACGGCACCGCCCAGGAGGTGACCGTCACCATCCACGGCACCAACGACGCGGCGGTGATCACCGGCAGCAGCAGCGGTTCCGTGACCGAGGATGCCGCGCTGACTGTAAACGGCGCTCTGACCGTCAACGACCCTGACGCAGGTCAGAGCTCGTTCCAGATGCACGATGGCAGCAATCCGATTACCGGTACCTACGGGTCGCTGACCATCGACGCCGGCGGAAACTGGGTCTACACGCTCAACAATGCGGCGGCCAATGTCCAGGCTCTGGCTTCTGCTGACCATCCGCACGACCAGATCCATGTGGCGTCAGCCGATGGCACGGACCACGTGATCGACATTACAGTGAACGGTGCGGACGAGCCTGTGCTCAACCATGCGCCGAGTGCCCCGGTTTTCGTCCCGAGCTCGACGCCCTCGCCGGATGGACAGAGTCCAAGCCTCGGCTCGTTCGTCTCGACGGATCCCGATGCCCAGGACATTGTCACATTCACGGGCACCTTCACGGCCGGCCCCAGCAGCAATGGCTCGGTCTCCGTTTCCAGCAATGGCTCACTGATTGTCAACGTGCCTACGGGGCAGACACTGAACGGGACGCTCACAGTCACGGCGACCGACAATCATGCTGCTTCTTCGACGCCGCAAACCTTCAGCATCTGGATCGGCGACGGCAGCGGAAACGGGAATGACGGCATCGTTCTCAGCAGCACGAATCCCAACATAGCGGACGGTCGTGCCGGCACCGACGGGCTGACGGGCAACAGCGGCGTCGACTACATCTTCGGCGGAAGCGGCAACGACACGATCAAGGGCCTTGGCGGCGCGGATTGGTTAGTCGGCGGCGACGGTGCAGACCATTTCGCCTACACGGCGGTTGCCGATTCTACACATGCTGCCTTCGATACGATCCAGGACTTCCTGCACGGGACGGACAAACTCGACTTCTTGAACGCACTCACTCTGACTGGCACCCCGACCAACTTAGGCGCATCGACAACGCTCGCGGCGCACAGCGTCGGTTGGACGACGGATGGGACGAACACCATTGTCTATGCGAATGTCGGCTCATCGACCGAGGCGATTACAAGCGGTGCGGACGTCATCGAAATCCACCTCCTGGGGGTGAACAATCTGAGCAGCGCAGACTTCAATCTCCATGCCTGATGGGGCCGTAGCAGGACGATAAAGCAGTAGGCAGATAAGACGATGCAGGGCCTCTCTCCCCTCAAGCTTGCCCTCTCCCGTTGCCGCGGCGGTTTCGCCGCGGTCGCGGGGTTCAGCTTCGTCATCAACCTGCTCGTGCTCTCGACCTCGATCTACATGCTGCAGGTCTATGATCGCGTGCTGACGGGACGCAGCGTGGAAACGCTCGTCTATCTGACGCTGATTACGACGGCCGCACTCGCTGCGATGGGCGCGCTCGAATTTTTCCGCTCGCGGCTGCTGGTGCAGCTCGGCGCCTGGATCGACCGCGTGCTGTCGCCGCAGGTGCTGGGCCGCGGGCTTGAGAACGCGTTGCGCGGCTCCTCTTACCGCACCGAGGCGCTGCGCGACCTCGCCACGCTGCGCGGCTACCTTGGCGGCGGCGGCATCATGGCGCTGTTCGACGCGCCGTGGATGCCGCTCTATCTCGCCTTCATCTTCCTGCTGCATCCCCTGCTCGGACTTCTGGCGCTGGGCGCCGCGATCATCCTCTTCGGCCTCGCCCTTGCCAACAACGCACTGACGGCAGGCACGCTCAAACAGGCCAACGCCGCTTCCGCGCGCGCCTATCAAGCGGCCGATGCCGGTTTCCGCAATGCCGAAGTCATCGACGGGATGGGCATGGGCGGGGTGCTCGCCCGGCGTTGGGACGCGGCCAATGCGTCCGTGCTCGCGCTGCAGACGACCGCCAGCGACTGGGCCGGCCTGATCAATGCATTCACCAAGCCGTTCAGGATGTTCCTGCAGGTCGCGGTGCTGGGGCTCGGCGCCTGGCTGTCGCTGCGCCATGAAGTCTCGCCCGGCGCCATGATCGCGGCCTCGATTATCATGTCGCGCGCGCTCGCCCCGGTCGAGCAGGCTATCGCAACCTGGAAACAGACCACCGCCGCTCGCGAGGCCTGGCGTCGGCTGGACCGGCTGTTCGAGACTCCGTCGCTGCGCCCGCCGGGGATGGAATTGCCGCGGCCCCAGGGGCGGCTTTCGGTCGAGGCCGTCGCATATATGCCGGCCGGCGCCAAGGAGCCCGTGCTGAGAAACCTCTCCTTCGCCGTGTCGCCAGGCCAGGTGCTTGCGGTGATCGGGCCGTCGGCCGCCGGCAAGTCGACGCTTGCCCGCCTGATCGTCGGCATGCTTTCGCCGCAGCAAGGGCGGGTGCGGCTCGACGGTGTCGACGTGTTTGCCTGGAACCGCGCCGACTTCGGCTCATATGTGGGCTATCTTCCCCAGGACGTCGAACTCTTTCCCGGCACCGTCCGCGAGAACATTGCCCGTATGGAGCAAGGCGATCCGGCCGAGATCGTGGCCGCCGCCCGGATGGCCGGCGTGCATGAGATGATCCTCAGGCTTCCGAATGGCTACGATACCGAGATCGGCGAACAGGGTTCAACGCTTTCCGGCGGGCAACGCCAGCGCATCGGCCTTGCCAGGGCGCTCTATCGCCGTCCGGCGCTGGTGGTGCTGGACGAGCCGAACTCGAATCTCGATGCCGTCGGAGAGGAAGCGCTGAACCAGGGGATTGCCGCGATGAAGGAGGCAGGCTCGACGGTGGTGATCGTCGCCCACCGCCCGTCGCTGATGGTGAACGTCGATTGCATCCTGGTGCTCAACGAAGGCCAGTCGCAGATGTTCGGCCCGCGCGACGTCGTGCTTGCGCAACTGCGCCGCCCCGAGCAGCAGTCCGCCCCGCCGCAGGTCCGGGTCGTGAGCTCCGAAAGGACCGGGTCGTGACGGAAGCCGCCCTGTCGTTGGAAATGCCGCCGCCACCGCCCGCCTGGCCGGCGGTGAGCGCCCATGTCTTCGGCGGCCTGACCGTCATCGGCCTGCTGTTCGGTGGCTTCGGCCTCTGGGCGGCCACCGCGCCGCTGACGAGCGCGGCGGTCGTGCCCGGGGTGGTGAAGGTCGACAGCAACCGCAAGACCATACAGCACCTGGAAGGCGGCATCATCCGGGAAATCCTGGTCCGGGAAGGAGACCTGGTCAAGCAGGGTCAGATACTGGTGCGCCTCGACGGGCTCGACGCGGAATCCGATCGCGATGCCGTGCGCGGCGAACTCGATTCCGCGCTCGCCGGCGAAGCCCGCCTGATCGCGCAGCGCGACGTCCTGAAGACAATTCCTTTTTCGGCGGACCTGTCGGCCCGGCAAAGCGAACCGACCGTCGCCGAGGCCATGGCCGGGCAGGAGCGCATCTTCCAGGACCAGGCCAAGGTTCAGGCGTCGGAGGTCGAGGTCTGGCAGCAGCGGATCGCCCAATACCATGCCCAGATGTCAGCGCTCGCTGCGAGAGTTGCGGCCTTCGAGATCCAGTTGCCGTCTCTGCGGGAAGAGCTGGCGGACGCCCGCACACTTCTCAAGAAAGGCTATGGGGTCAAGTCCCGCGTGCTCCAGCTCGAACGGCAGATCATCGCCGCACAGGGCGAGGCTGACTCGAACCGTGGGAATATAGAAAGCCTGCGGCAGCAGATCGCCGAGGCGGACGCGCAGATCGACAATGGCCGGCTCTCCTATATCAAGAAGGCCGCCGAGGACCTTCGTGACGTTCAGACCAAGCGCTCCGAGCTCGAAAAGGCGCTTCAGAAGACCGACGCGCGCGCGGCGCGCCGGGATGTGGTTGCGCCGGAAGATGGGGCGGTAATGAACCTTCGGTATTTCACGCCGGGCGGAGTTGTACCCCCCGGGGGGATTATTCTCGATCTGGTTCCCGACCAGGACAAGATGGTGCTGGACGTCAAGATTCAGCCGCTGGATATCGATGTCGTTCGCCCCGGCCTGCCGGCGACGGTGCGGCTCGTCGCCTACAAGCAGAGAACCACGCCCACGGTGAAGGGCGCCCTTACCCGGGTTTCGGCCGACGCCGAGGTCGACGAGCGCAGCGGAGCGACGTTTTTCAGGGGAACGGTCGAGGTGGGTGCCGATGAACTCAAGAAGCTCCCACAAGTGAAGCTATATCCGGGAATGCCGGTGGACGTCTCAGTTGTCACGGGCAAGCGAACCCTGCTCGAATATCTCTTTCAGCCGGTCGCCGACAGTTTCGCTCACGCGTTCAAAGAGGAGTGAGAGGCCGCCAACGCCTCGGCGGTGAGTGTGCTCTCGCTCCGGAAGGGCCTGCGGAGGAAATCGGGAGCGAATTGCAGGCCGACGATCTGTTGGCGGCCGTCGGAAAGTGTCTTGGTCAGCTTCACGACGCCCGAAAGCACGTTCGAGAAACGCTCGACGCTCCTGGAGTCGCCCACCAGTTCCTTGCCGGCCTCGGCCTTGTGCCGTTTCGTCGATTTGGCAAGTGTGACGAGCTGCTCGACGTCGAGCGCACCGCATATGCCACGATGCCGCGCCTCGCATGAAACGCAGAGCACCGGAACGCCCGCCGTGTGAATGTCCTCGCGCACGATGGAACACCTATAATGTTCCCGTCGCCTGCCAGCAACGCATGCGGGGGGCGAGATAGCGTCGCAGCCCGTGCTTGCCTAAGACGTCGCCTGTCTCAGCTGTCCTCGATGACGACCCGGTGCATTATCGGCTGGTGCCGAGCGTCATGATGAGCGAATGGACGCGGACCACGCCGGCGCTTGATCCAAGGCGCAAAAATGCAAGCCTGGGCAGGAATCCAATTTCAGCCGACTACCGCATTGCACAATCCCGCCCCGCCTGCACAATAGGGCGCATGTCCGCTGGTTCGTTGACCATCCTTGTTATCGACGAGAACCGCATCCGTGCCTCGATCATCGAGGCCGGATTGCGGGAGGCCGGCCATCGCCATGTCACGGTGGTCCATGACGTAGCCGGCATTGCCCGGCGTATCGCCGAGATCGAGCCGGACGTCATCGTCATCGATCTCGAAAATCCCAATCGCGACATGCTGGAGAACATGTTCCAGCTTTCGCGCGCGGTGAAGCGGCCGATCGCCATGTTCGTCGACCGCTCCGACCGGGCCTCTATCGAGGCGGCGGTCGATGCCGGCGTGTCCGCCTATGTGATCGACGGACTGAAGAAGGAACGCATCAAGCCGATCCTCGACATGGCGATCAGCCGCTTCAACGCCTTCTCGCGCATGGCGCGTGAACTGGAGGAGGCGCGCAGCGAGCTCGAGAACCGCAAGGTCATCGACCGGGCCAAGGGCATATTGATGAAGTCGCGCGGCTTGAGCGAGGAGGCGGCCTACGCGCTGCTGCGCAAGACCGCCATGAACCAGAACCGCAAGATCGCCGACATCGCCCAGAGCCTGGTGACGGCGGCGGGATTGCTGGGACCGCTGGAGGGCGAATGAGCATGGCGCACGAAATCACCGCCGGCTTCATGCCGCTTTTCGACAGCGCGGTCCTGGTCGCGGCCGGCGAGATGGGCTTTGCCGCACGCGAGGGCATCGAGCTCAAGCTGCATCGCGAGACCTCCTGGGCCAATATTCGCGACCGTATCGCTATCGGCCATTTCGACGTCGCCCATATGCTGGGGCCGATGCCGCTCGCCTGCAGCCTCGGTCTTACGCCGATCGCCTCCGAGACCATCGTGCCCTTCTCGCTCGGGCTCGGCGGCAATTGCGTCACCGTCTCCAACGCCGTTTGGGACGGTATGGCGGCGCACGGCGCCTTGCCTGACCTCGATCCGACACGCGCCGGTACCTCACTCGGCGCGCTTGTGCGCGAGCGGGCGGCGGGCGGCCGCGAGCCGCTGCGCTTTGCGGTCGTGCATCCGCATTCCGGGCACAATTACGAGCTGCGCTACTGGCTCGCCGCCTGCGGCATCGATCCCGATCGCGATGTCGAGATCGTCATCGTGCCGCCGCCCTTCATGGCCGATGCGCTCTCCGCCGGCCGCATCGACGGCTGTTGCGTCGGCGAGCCCTGGAACAGCGCCGCCGTCGCCGCCGGCACCGGCCGCATCGTCACCGTCAAGGCGCTGCTGTGGCGCAACAGCCCGGAAAAGGTGCTCGGCGTGCGCAAGACATGGGCGGAAGAAAACCCCGACCCGCTCGCAGCGCTGTTGCGGGCTCTGCATCATTCCGCCCGCTGGTGCCAGGACCCGGCAAACCGCAACGAGCTGGCCGCGCTGATGGCGAGGCCCGCCTTCCTCGGCCAGCCGGAAGCGATCCAGATGCCGATGCTGACCGGACAGCTTCAACTCGGCGGCGGCGCGGAACGGCGCGTCGAGGATTTCTTCCTGCCCTTCGACAAGGCGGCCAATTTTCCCTGGAAGAGCCACGCGCTGTGGTTCTACACGCAGATGGTACGCTGGGGGCAATTGCGGCACACGCCGCAGAACCTGGCCATCGCCCGTGACTGCTACCGGCCCGACCTCTACCGCTCGGCGCTGAAGCCGCTCGGCGTGGCGCTGCCCGGCGCCAATGCCAAGGTCGAAGGCGCACTGAAGGTCGCGACGCCGGTCGGTTCAGCGGGGGCGAGTCTTATGCTTGGCCCGGACGGTTTCTTCGACGGCCAGATCTTCGATCCGGACCGGATCGACGCATACATCGCCGGCCAAACGCACGGCTGATCATTTTCGCGCCGTTCTTGTGCATTGCACAAAATTTATGCGCCGTATCCGTGCCACTGATCAATGTTTGATCGCGTCTCTGCTTGGTATGGTCAGCGCGTGATTGACCTATAACACTGATTTTATTCTACTTTCTCCTTCATCGCAAAACTGGCACGCTTCGTGCTTTGAAATAGCCGTGCCCCTCGCGGGCAATAGAACCGGCGTCCAATGGCGGGCGCCCACAGGCAAAGCTGCCGCTCAGGTCACCACGCGATCCCGGATGTACGGACGCGCGAGGCCTGGACGGCAGCTTTTTTGTTTTGGACCGGAGACGACGATGACGAAACGGATCGGACCTTCGCTCAGGGATTTCACCCGCCGCGATTTCCTGGCGAGCAGCGTCCTGACAGCGGCGCTCTTCATCGCCGCGCTGCTGCTGTTTCCCGCCAGTCACGAAGCCGAAGGCAAGGGTCCGCAAGTGACCGCGCAAATCCCGCCACGCTGACCATGATCAACACCAAACGCGGCGCCTCCCACGCCGCAAACCGGAGCCAGCCATGACCGCAAACCTCTCAGCCGCGCCCAGCCAGGACAGTGCTTCCCGGCAGGCGCTCGTCATGTCCACCATCGCCTTCACCGTGTGCTTCGCGGTGTGGACGATCTTTTCCATCATCGGCGTGCGCATCAAGCAGGAACTCGGACTGAACGAGACCGAGTTCGGCCTGCTGGTCGGCACGCCGATCCTCACGGGCTCGCTCGTGCGCATGGTGCTCGGCGTCTGGACCGACCGCTACGGCGGTCGCCTGGTCTACACCATGACCATGCTCGCGGCGGCGGTCGCGACCTTCCTGCTCGCCTTCGCGCACAGCTATGGGCAGATGCTGCTCGCCGCGCTCGGTGTCGGTCTGGCCGGCGGCTCCTTCGCCGTCGGCGTCGCCTATGTCTCGCGCTTCTTCCCGGCCGGTAAACAAGGCACGGCGCTCGGCATCTTCGGTGTCGGCAATGTCGGCGCCGCGGTCACCAAGTTCCTGGCGCCGTTCGTGCTGCTTTCCTGGGGCTGGCAGTCGGTCGCGCTTATCTGGGCGGCGGCGCTGGTCGTCATGGCGATCGTGTTCTGGTTCACCACCGGCGACGATCCGGTCATCCGCGAGCGCCGCGCCGGCAAGGCGACGCCGGTGAGAAGCTTCTGGCAGGAATTCGCACCGCTGAAGAACCTGCAGGTCTGGCGCTTCGCCTTCTATTACTTCTTCTGCTTCGGCGCATTCGTGGCGCTTTCGCTCTGGCTGCCGCGCTACCTGATCGGCGTCTACGGCTTCGGCATCGCCACCGCCGGCATGCTCGGCGCCGCCTATTCAATTCCGGCCAGCGTCTTCCGTGCCTATGGCGGCGTGCTTTCCGACCGCATCGGCGCCCGCACCGTGCTCTACTGGACCTTCAGCGTCTGTGCCGTCGCGACTTTCGTTCTGTCTCTCCCCTCGGCAGACTATGTCGTGCGCGGCATCAGCGGGCCGATCGCCTTCCACTTCGAGATCGGCCCGCTCGCCTTTGTCGGCGTCACCTGCGTGCTCGGCTTCTTCATGAGCCTCGGCAAGGCCGCCGTCTACAAGCACATCCCGGCCTACTATCCGCAGAGCGTCGGCGCGGTCGGCGGCGTGGTCGGCATGATCGGCGGCCTCGGCGGCTTCATCCTGCCGATCGCCTTCGGCGCGCTGAACGACCTCACCGGCGTCTGGTCGAGCTGCTTCATGCTGCTCTTCCTCATCGTAGTCTCGTGCCTCGTCTGGATGCACGTCACCGTCCGCCGGATGGAGCGCGCGGCCGAGGTCAAGACCGCGTCCCTCTCCTATGCCGCCGAATAGATCGGAGCGGAGCGACATGACCGAAAAACTCGTCATCATCGGCAACGGCATGGCGCCAGGCAGGATGCTCGAGCACCTGCTGGAGGCCGCACCTGACCGCTACGCAGTGACCATCTTCAACGCCGAGCCGCGCGTGAACTACGACCGCATCATGCTCTCGCCGGTGCTCTCGGGCGAGAAGGCGTTCGAGGAAATCGTCATCCATGGCGACGGCTGGTACATCAAGCACGGCATCACCCTCTACAAAGGGCACCGGATCGTCGCCATCGACAGGGAGGCGAAGACCGTCACCTCGGACCACGGCGTGACCGAGAGCTACGACAGTCTGGTCATCGCCACGGGCTCGGTGCCCTTCATCATTCCGGTGCCCGGCAAGGATTTGCCCGGCGTGCTCAGCTACCGCGATCTCGACGACGTCAACGCCATGCTGCTTGCCGCGCAGTCACGCGCCAAGGCGGTCGTCATCGGCGGCGGCCTGCTTGGGCTCGAAGCCGCGGCGGGGCTCAAGGAACGCGGCATGGACGTTACCGTGCTCCACGTCATGCCGACGCTGATGGAGCGCCAGCTCGACCCGGCTGCCGGCTATCTGCTGCAGAAGGCCGTCGAGGCGCGCGGCATCAAGATCATGACCAAGGCCAACACCAAGGCCATTTTCGGCAATGGCAAGGTCGAGGGCGTCGAGCTCATGGACGGCACGATCATTCCGGCGACGCTGGTGGTGATGGCGGTCGGCATCCGCCCCAGCAGTGCCCTGGCCAAGGAGGCCGGGCTCGAGGTCAATCGCGGCATCGTCGTCGACGATCGCATGCGGACCTCCGATCCGGCCATCATGGCGCTCGGCGAATGCGCGGAGGTCGGCGGCCATGTCTATGGGCTGGTCGCGCCTCTCTACGAGATGGCTCGCGTCGCGGCAGCCAAACTAACGGACAGCGAGGACAGGCGCTTCGTCCATTCCGATACGCCGACCAAGCTCAAGGTCACCGGCATCGATCTCTATTCGCTGGGCGACTTCGCCGACGGCGACGACCGCGAGGAGATCATCCTGCGCGACGCGTCCGCCGGCATCTACAAGCGCGTCGTGCTGCAGGACAACCGCATCATCGGCACGGTGCTGTTCGGCGAGACGGGCGACGGCGCCTGGTTCAACGACCTCAAGAAGAAGGCGACCGACATCTCGGAGATGCGCGACACGCTGATCTTCGGCCAGGCGTTCCAGGGAGGCGTTTCCTCGGACCCTTTGGCGGCCGTTGCGGCACTGGCGGATGATGCGGAAATCTGCGGCTGCAACGGCGTCTGCAAGGGCAAGATCACCGGCGCGATCACGACCAAGGGGCTGACCGGCCTCGACGACGTGCGCGCCCACACCAAGGCCTCGGCCTCCTGCGGCTCGTGCACGGGCCTTGTCGAGCAACTGCTGAAGCTCACGCTGGGCGAGGCCTACAATCCGGCGGCGGTACAACCGATGTGCGGCTGCACGAGCCTCGGTCACGACGACGTGCGGCGCCTGATCATGGCGAAGGGGCTGAAGACGATCCCTGCCGTCATGCAGGAACTCGAATGGAAGACCTCCTGCGGCTGCGCCAAGTGCCGGCCGGCGCTCAACTACTATCTCGTCTGCGACTGGCCGGACCAATATGCCGACGACTATCAGTCGCGCTTCATCAACGAGCGCGTGCACGCCAACATCCAGAAGGATGGCACCTATTCGGTGGTGCCGCGCATGTGGGGCGGGGTGACCAGCGCCGGGGAATTGCGCGCCATCGCCGACGTGGTCGACAAGTTCGAGATCCCGATGGTCAAGGTGACGGGCGGCCAGCGCATCGACATGCTGGGCATCCGCAAGGAAGACCTGCCGGCAGTGTGGGCCGACCTCGGCAAGGCCGGCTTCGTCTCCGGCCATGCCTACGCCAAGGGTTTGCGCACGGTAAAGACCTGTGTCGGCACCGACTGGTGCCGTTTCGGCACGCAGGATTCGACCGGACTCGGCATCCGCATCGAGAAGTTCATGTGGGGGTCCTGGACCCCTGCCAAAGTGAAGATGGCGGTGTCGGGATGCCCGCGCAACTGCGCGGAAGCGACCTGCAAGGATGTCGGCGTGGTCTGCGTCGACTCTGGCTACGAGATCCACTTCGCCGGTGCGGCCGGCCTCGACATCAAGGGCACCGAGGTGCTCGGCCTGGTGAAGACCGAGGACGAGGCGCTGGAGGTGATCGTGGCGCTCGTCCAGATGTATCGCGAACAGGCCCGTTATCTGGAGCGTATCTACAAATGGGCCAAGCGTGTCGGTACCGCCGAGATCAAACGGCAGATCCTGGACGACGTCGAGAAGCGCCGCGCCTATTTCGATCGCTTCGTCTTCAGCCAAAAATTCGCTCAGGTCGATCCGTGGTCGGAGCGCGTCTCCGGCAAGGACAAGCACGAGTTCCGGCCGATGGCGTCGGTGGGTTTTGCCGAGGCAGCGGAATGATGGAGATGTCAGTGCGAGGCACCCCCCTCTGGCCTGCCGGCCATCTCCCCCTCAAGGGGGGAGATCAGCCGTCACTGCGGCCTTCGCAAATCACCAGCGTTGCAGAATGGACGGTGAGCCCGAAGCTGCCAATCTCCCCCCTTGAGGGGGAGATGTCCGGCAGGACAGAGGGGGGTGCCTGGGCGCATTCCTATCAGCCAAAGACGAGGACGGCCGCATGAACTGGATCGCAATCGGCTCCCTCTCGGAGATTCCGCGCCGTGGCGCGCGCTGTGTTGAAACCCCGCAAGGCAAGATCGCCGTCTTCCGCACCGCGGACGACCAGGTTTATGCCATCGATGACCACTGCCCGCACAAAGGCGGGCCGCTTAGCCAGGGCATCGTCCATGGCGCGTCCGTGACCTGCCCGCTGCACAACTGGGTGATCTCGCTGGAGACCGGCGAGGCGCTCGGCGCCGACCAGGGCTCGGTCAGGACGATCCCGGTCAAGGTCGAGGGCGAACGGCTCCTCATCGCGCTCGAAGCGCTGGCTTCGAAAGCGGCCTGAGGCATGGAAGAAGCGCGCGAGGTGAGGACCACCTGTCCCTATTGCGGGGTGGGCTGCGGCGTGCTGGCCGGGGTCGCCGCGGACCGCACGACGACCGTCCGCGGCGACCCCGATCATCCGGCCAATTTCGGCCGGCTCTGTTCGAAGGGCGCCGCCCTTGGCGAGACGCTTGGCCTGGATGGCCGGCTGCTGTACCCGGAAGTTCACGGCAGCCAGGCCAGTTGGGACGAAGCGCTCGATCTCGTCGCCGAAAAATTCTCGCGGGCGATTGCCGAGCATGGACCGGACTCGGTCGCCTTCTACGTCTCGGGTCAGTTGCTCACCGAGGACTATTACGTCGCCAACAAGCTGATGAAGGGCTTCATCGGCTCGGGCAACATCGACACCAATTCGCGGCTTTGCATGGCGTCGTCCGTCGCCGGCCATCGCCGCGCTTTCGGCGAGGACATCGTTCCGGGCGTCTATGCGGATTTCGAGTGCGCCGATCTTATCGTGCTCACCGGCTCCAACACCGCATGGTGCCATCCCGTGCTCTATCAGCGCATGCTCGCGGCGCGCAGGGAACGCGGAACCAGGATCGTTGTCATCGACCCGCGCCGCACCGCCACGGCCGACGAATGCGACCTGCATCTGGCGCTCGATCCCGGCACGGACGTGCTGTTGTTCAACGGGCTGCTCGCGCATCTCGCGCAAGCCGGAAAGACCGATGCCGTCTTCATCCACGACTTTACGTCGGGCTTCGACGCCGCAGCTTCGCTCGCCGGCGCCGATGCACCGTCGATCGCGCGCGTCGCGAAAGGTTGCGGATTGGCGGTCGCCGACGTCCAGGCCTTCTACGATCTCTTCGCCGGCATCGAGCGGACGGTCACCGTCTACAGCCAGGGCGTCAACCAGTCGGCGCACGGGACCGACAAGGTCAACGCCATCATCAACTGCCATCTCGCCACCGGCCGCATCGGCAAGCCCGGCATGGGGCCGTTCTCGGTCACCGGACAGCCGAACGCCATGGGCGGGCGCGAGGTGGGCGGATTGGCCAATCAGCTTGCCGCGCATATGGATTTCGCCGATGAGGCCAACATCGACCGCGTCTCCCGCTTCTGGAAAGCGCCCGACATCGCGCGGCGCGCCGGCCTGAAGGCCGTGGACATGTTCCAGGCGGTCGCCGACGGCCGCATCAAGTCGTTGTGGGTCATGGGCACCAATCCCGCCGTCTCGATGCCGGACGCTTCGCGCGTGCGCGCCGCTCTGTCCAAATGCGATTTCGTGGTGGTGTCGGATGTGACGCGCACGGACACCACGCGTTATGCCGATGTGCTGCTGCCGGCCGCCGGCTGGGGCGAGAAGGACGGCACGGTCACCAATTCGGAACGGCGCCTGTCGCGTCAGCGACCGTTCCTGCCGACACCGGGCGAGACGAAGGCCGATTGGCGCATCATCTGCGAGGTCGCCGCCCGCATGGGTTTCGGTGACGCCTTTGACTACCATGCGCCGGCCGAAATCTTCCGCGAGCATGCAGCGCTCTCCGCCTTCGAGAACGACGGCAAGCGCCTGTTCGATATCGGCGACCTGGCTGATCTCGGCGACGCGGACTATGGCGCGTTCATGCCACTCCATTGGCCCGCGCCGGAGCAGCGCGAGGAGCAGACAAGATTGTTCGCCGACGGCCATTTCCCGACGTCCGATGGCCGCGCACGCTTCGTGCCGGTGCGGCAGGAGGCAACGGCCTTCACCGTCGATGCCGACTATCCGCTAGCCCTGAACACAGGCCGGCTGCGCGACCAGTGGCACACCATGACGCGCACTGGAAACGTACCGCGTTTGATGGCGAACGCGCCGGAGCCCGCGGTCGACATCCATCCGGCCGATGCAGCCGCGTATCATCTCAAGGATGGCGATCTCGCCCGCCTTTCGACGCGCTTCGGCTTCGTCCGCGCGAGGGTGCGGTTGACCGAGGCACAGCGGCGCGGCCAGGCCTTCATGCCCATGCATTGGAGCGGCCTGTTCGCGGCCAAGGCCGCCGCGGGCCTGTTGTCCTCGCCGGTCACCGATCCGCACTCCGGCCAGCCGGAGCTCAAGCATGTCCCGGCGAGGATCGTGCGGGAAAACACCGGCTGGGCCGGCGTGCTCATCACCCGGCGCGATCTCAGGCCGACGGGTTTCGTCCACTGGAGCCGGCATGCGGTCGACGGTGGCTGGGTTTACGAGCTGACCGGAACCGAGCCGCCGGACCAGGGCATTCTCCTGGCGCGCAAGCTGCTGGCCGTCCAGCGACAGGATCAGCTCCTGGAATATACCGACCGCCGTGGCCTCGCCTATCGCGCTGCAGCCATCGACGATGCCGGCGTAATGGCCGAGGCCTTGCTGGTCGCCGCTCCGGACCAACTGCCGATGCGGGATTGGCTGGTGTCGTTGCTTGCCACGCGCCAGCCGCTATCGACGCCCGATCGCCATGCGCTTCTATCCGGGCGCTCGCCCGTACCCATGCCGGCCATCGGGCGCGTCGTGTGCGCGTGCTTCCATGTCGGCGCCAACCAGCTCGCTTCCGCGGTCGCCGCTGGATGCGACAGTCTGGAAGCGATCGGGTCGACGCTGCGCGCCGGCACCAATTGCGGCTCGTGTCGTTCCGAGATCCGAGCGATCATCGATGCCCGCCACGTGCAGGCGGCGGAGTGAGCCATGTCCGTCACGGCCCGGTTCTACCTGTCCTCGACGATCCGCAAATAAGCCGCCGTCACGAACAGCACGATGAAACCGAACAGGATGCGGCGCCCGCCTTCGGGCATTTGCAGGATGGTGAGCAGGGTCGTCAGCACGGTGAGGATGAGCGCGCCGATGATGGTGCCCATGTAGCCGCCGCGGCCGCCGAAAATCGAGGTTCCCCCGATGACGGCGGCAGCCACCGAAGGAAGCACCAGTGGCTCGGCGAGCGACAGCGAGGGCGCCTTGATCAGGCCGATATAGAGCAGGCCGGTGATGCCGGCGAGCAGGCTGGAGAGGACGTAGAGCGCCGTGATCACCTGCCAGTAGCGGACGCCGGAGAGCCTGGCGGCGCGTTCATTGTCGCCGACGGCGTAGAGCAGGCGGCCGAAGCCGGTGCGGTTGAGCGTGAAGACGATCAGCACAGCCACGGGCACGAACAGGAAAAGCGCGTTGGGAAAGCCATAGGTGACGCCGGTGCCCAGCCAGTTGAGGAAATCCGGAATTCTCGCGCCCGAAGCGATAACGGTGCGTTGGTAGACCTGCAGGAAGCCGGTGCCGATCAGGCTGGTGCCCAGCGTCATGATCAGCGGATGGACGCGGAAGACGCCGACGCCGATGCCGTTGACGAGGCCGATCAGCACGGCGGGCAGCATGGCCAGCAGGAAAGCCACCGCCGGATCCTGGTTGACGATCTGCGTCGCCATGATGAAGGCGCTCATCGTCGCCACCGTGCCGACGGAAAGGTCGATGCCGCCGGTCAGCATCGTCATGGTCTGGCAGCCGGCGAGGATCGCCAGCGGAATAGCAAATTTAGCCGTGTTGGCGAGCCAGCGCTCGTTGACGACGCCGGGGCGCAGGATCTGCAGGATCATCACAAGAATGACCAGCAGGATGATCAGCGGGATGAGCGGCCGGTCTGCCATGAAGCGTCTGATGCGGCGGCCGAACGAGACAGGCTGGGGCATGGTCGCGGTGTCGGTCATGACGTTGCTCCCACCGGGCGACCGCGGATGGTGATGAAGGCGCCGAACATCACGACCGCAACCATGATCGCGCCTTCGATGATCGCGGTGACGTTCGGATCGATGGCTAGAAGGGTCAGGTCGGTGCGCACCAGCCTCAGCACGAAGACGGCGATGATCGGCCCGAGCAGGCCGCCCTTGCCGCCGCCGAGTGCGACGCCGCCCAGCACCACCGCCGCGACGCTGGCCAGCAAATAAGGCCCGGGGATGGGCGCGCCGATGCCGGTGCTCATCGTCAACGCCAGCCCGCCCATGGCTGCGAACAGGCCCGACAGCGCGTAGGCGATGATGCGGGTGCGCTTGACCGGTACGCCGCTGCGGAACGCCGCGAGCTCGCTCGAGCCGATGGCGTAGATGGAGAGGCCGAGGCGTGAACGCCGCAGCGGAATCCAGATGATGCAGAGGCAGACGACGAGCAGCATCAGCGCTTTGGGAACCCAGGCGTCGGCCCAATCCGGCAGGCCGGGGATCGGTACCGTGCCAATGACGCTCGCCTTGAGCCATTCGGCGGCGGCACCGCCGGGAGCGCCAAGCACGAGCAGTGCCGCGCCTTGCAGCACGAACAGCGTCGCAAGCGTGACCACGATATCCGGCACGCGGGTGACGACGATGAGGGCGCCGTTCAGCGCGCCGAGCACCAGCCCCATGGCGAGCACGAAGGGCACGACGAACAACGCATATTCCTCGCTGGCGCCGTTCATCATCGAGGCGGCCGTCACGCTGGTCAGCGCCATCATGGCGGCGACCGAAAGGTCGATGCCGCCGGCGATGACGACGACGGTCTGGGCGGCGACGGCAAAGGCGTAGGGCAAAACCGCCCGCGCGAGCGAGCCGAAGTCGCCACTGCCATAGCCCGGTTGGATCAGCCTGGTAATGACGAAGAGGAAGATCAGCAGAGCAAACAGGCCGGCAACCCAGCCCTGGTTGCGCAAGAAGCGGCTCATGACGCGGCCTCCGCATCGGAAGCGGGCCTGACATCGGCAAGGATGCCGACATCGGCCTTGGCGCCGCGCGGCAGGCCGTAGGCAGCCCGCATCAGCGTCGGCTCGTCGGCTTGTTCGACCGGGAAGGTATCGACGACGCGGCCGCCGAAGATGACGATGACGCGGTCGCAGACACGCTGCACCTCTTCCATTTCGGATGTATAGAACAGCACCGACTTGTCCTGGCCTGCGAGCTCGCGCAGCAGCTTGTAGATCTCCTGTTTGGTGCCGACATCGATGCCGCGCGTCGGGTCGAAGCAAAGGATGGTGCGGGCGTTCGCCGCGATCCAGCGGGCAATGGTCACCTTCTGCTGGTTGCCGCCGGAAAGGCGCTGCACCTCGCCCAGCGCGCGGGTGTCGATCTGCAATCTGGCGATGGCGCTGGAAACCACCACCTGCTCGCGCCGCATGCGGATCGGGCCCCATTTGCGAAGCGCCGCGCTGAAGGGGAGCGCGATGTTCTCACGCACAGAGCGCTGCATGGTCAAAGCCTCGGCGCGGTCGCCCGGCACATAGGCGATGCCGGCCTGGATGGCATCGCTCGGATGCGAGAAATTCACCGGCGCGCCATCGACGTCGATGGTGCCGCCTGTCGGACGGATCGAGCCGGCAAGGGCGGCGAAGAGCTCGTCCTGACCCTGTCCCTCGAGCGCAAACACGCCGACGACTTCGCCATTGGCGAGATCGAAGGAGACGTCGTTGAGCTTGGTGCCGAGTTGCAGGCTGCGGACCGACAGTCGCGGGCGGCTGCGGCCTGCGGCCGCGACATCATGTGCCGCGCGGGCGGCGACACGTGTCTTCTCGATGCGGGTGCCGAGCATCATCTCGACGATCTTTTCCTCGATGCCCGGTTCGATGTCGACGACACCGACAGTGGAGCCGTCGCGCAGCACGGTGGCGCGATCGCAGAGCGCGGAAATCTCGACGAAACGGTGCGAGATGAAGATGACGGAGCGGCCGGCGTCGCCCTGGCGGCGAACGACTTCGAGCACCTTCTCGGCGAGGTTTGCCGGCAACGCCGCGGTCATCTCGTCGAGCAGAAGCACATCGGGCTCGACGGCGAGCGCGCGTGCCAGGTCGAGCACGCGCAGGATGGCTAGAGGGATGTCGCGCGCGGTATCGCGGATGTCGAGCTTCGGAATGCCAAGCTCGCGCACCCAGGCACGGAACGGCTCGACCGGCGTGCCGGTGAGCCGAAGATTGGACAGGACATCGAGATCGGGGATCAGTGCCGGTTCCTGGTAGACCGGCAGCAGGCCGGCGCGCCGGGCGGCGGCGGGCGAGCGGACATCAAGCTGCTTGCCGCGGATCAGGATGCGGCCGGCATCGGCCCGGATCGCACCTGTGAGGATCTTCACCAGTGTCGACTTGCCGGCGCCGTTGGCGCCCATCAGCGCATGGACTTCGCCCGGCAATACGGAGAGCGATGCATTGCGCAGCGCTGCCACCGCGCCATAATTCTTCGCCACGCCGGTGGCGTCCAGCAATGGACTCTTCGGCAATTCGTTCGTCGTCAAATTAGGTGTTCTCGCACGAGAGCAGTTCGGCATGGTAGTTCGCTGCACTGCTCCAACTATCTGTTTTTACGCAATTCCGGACGGAAAGTTACGGCGAGGTCGCCGAACCCGACCGTTACGCACTTTTCCTGGAATTGCTCGAAGCATCGAGGACGGCAAGTTGATACCTGCCGTCCTCACGGTCGAAGTCAATGGCTGGTTATTCGCCGGGGCCCTTGCAGGCGACGATCTGGTCCTTGGTGTAGGTGGTCCAGTCCGGGATCGAGATCGAGACCGGCCATTCGGGGCTGAGCGACGGGTCGGCGGCAGCTTTCAGCTTGGCCTTGCCCTCGTCGGTGGCGTTGTCCCACAGCTGAGGGTCGACCAGCACGGTCTGCTGCGCCGGCTTCTTGCCGTCGAGGATCTGCAGGGCCAGTGTGACGCCGGCGCCGCCGATCGAGCCGGGGTTGGTGACGGCCGCGCCGACCAGACCCTTGACCGTGTTCAGCTGGCCGACGAAGCCGGCATTGTCGGCGCCGACGACCGGCACCATGGGAGCCTGCTGCTCGACCAGCGCGTCGACGATGACGTTGTCGATGCCGGAGGTCCAGATGCCGTTGATCGGGGTGCCGGTGGCGAGGAAGGAAAGGATCTGCTGCTTGGCCTGATCCTGCTGCCAGCCGGTGAAGACCTCCTGCGCGACCTTCACGTCGGGGAATTCGGCCAGCGCCTTCTTGAAGCCTTTGTCGCGATCGGAGTCGGCCGAAGCGCCGGCGGCGCCGCGCATGTAGAACACCTCGCCCTTGCCGCCCATCTGCTGGAACAGCCACTTGGCGCCGAGATAGGCATATTGTTCCTGGTTGTTCGAAATGATGTAGGCGGAGGGCTCGGTCACCGCCTGATCGACGGCGACGACGACGATACCGGCCTTGGTGGCCTCCTCCAGGCCTGCCTTGATGCCGGCCGGATCGGCCGGGTTGACGACAATGGCGTTGACCTTGGCGCTGATCAGGTTGCGGATGTCCTCGAGCTGGCCGGCGGCGTCGGTGTTGCGGTGGGCGATGTTGAGCTTCGCCACCTCGCCGGAAGCGAGCGCCTGCGCCTTCATGGCGCAGATCATTTCCTCGCGCCAGCCATTGCCCTGCACGGTGTTGGAAATGCCGATCGTGTACTTGCCGGCGGCGGCCGAAGCGCCCACCGAGGCAAGCAAGGCGGCGCCGGCAAGTAGTGGAATAATGGGCAGCGAGGCCACGGTCAGATGTCTTTTCATTTCAGTACTCCTCCACATTGATTGTCAGTTGTCGGTTCCGGGACGCCGACGTGGTCGGCGCCAAGCTTTTCGTCATTTGATGAAGGGGCGCAGCACGTCGCGGGCAAGCAGGAAGCCGCGCTTTACCTTTTCATCCGTTCCCTCGAAGCGCCGGTCCTCATGTTCGATGATGACCGGTCCGTCATATCCGGCCCGGTAAAGGCCGGAAAAGATCCTGCTCCAGTCGATGTCCCCAAGCCCCGGCATGCGCGGCACCTGCCAGCCTATGCCAGCCGAAAGGATACCGCGCTCGTACAAACCATCATGATCAATCATCAGGTCCTTGGCATGCACATGCAGCATGTGTTTGCCAAACTCGCGGATGAAGCGCTCCTTGTCGATCATCTGCCAGACGAGATGCGACGGGTCGAAGTTCATGCCGACGTCGCCACCCCAGGCTTCGAGGATGCGACGCCAGACGTAAGGCGAGTAGGCGATGTTGTGCCCGCCGGGCCATTCGTCGTAGCTGAAGATCATCGGGCAGTTCTCGAAGGCGAGCTTCACGCCGTGGTCGCGCGCGTGGGCGATGATCGCGGGCCAGACTTTCTGGGCATCCTCCCAGTTGGCGTCGACGGTCTTCGAGGCGTCGCCGCCGCAGAAAGTGTTGACCAGCGGCACACCCATATGGCTCGCCAGTACGATCACCTTCTTCAGGTGGTCGATCACCGCTTCGCGATGCGCCTGGTCGGGATGCAGGGGATTGGGGTAGAAGCCGAGGCCGGAGATGGTCACACCCCTGCCGGAAAGCCCGGCGGCGATGTCCCTGGCCTGCGCGGCCGAGGTGCCGGCGGCATCGATATGGCTGGTGCCGGCGTAGCGGCGGCTGACGTCCGAAGTCTTCGGCCAACAGGCGATCTCCAGCGCCTCGAAACCGACCGAGCGCGCCCAGTCGACGACCTCGCCGAGCGGCGTATCCGGGAATGGCGCGGTGAGCAGTCCAAGCTTCATGTTCCCTCCCAAATACCTAACTATGCAGATCGCGCCGGCTGCTTCAACCGCGCATCCGTTGGCCCAGCAGAGGCCCGTCCGACAAAGCTCGTCGGATCATCCGAGAGCAGGCCGTCTAGGCCAGTGATTACCTGGGCGCGGAATGTCGCGTTGGCGGCCAAAGCCGGGTTGAAAATGGCGTCGATGGCTAGGATCGAGTCGACAAGCGCGTTGCTGTCCGAACCGATGCGGTCGGCTATCGCCGCAATTTTCTCGGCAAAGGGATCCGACACCTGCCAGGCGCGGCCGAACCGCCTGGAAGCCTTGATCAGATAGGCCATCCAGCCGGCTACAGACACCGAGAGAAGCCCGATGCTTTCATCCTTGGCCAGGCGGTCGCGGATCGGGTTCAGCAGGCGCTGCACGATCTTCTGCGAGCCGTCGGTGGCGATCTGGTGGTTGCGGTGGCGGATCGCGGTGTTGGCGAGGCGCGACAGGCTCTGCTCGACATAGGCCGCCGGCGCGATGCCGGGCACAGGCATCAGCGTCGGCAGTGTTTCCTCGGTCAGCATGCGGCGAACGAAATTCGCCAGCAGCGGGTCGCCGATAGCGTCCGAAGTGTGCTGGAAGCCGCCGAGCACGCCGAGATAAGAGAGCGTCGTCTGCGCGCCGTTCAGCACCCGCATCTTGAGATGCTCGAACGGCGTGACGTCGTCGACAAAGATCGCGCCGGCGAAATCCCAGCGTGGCGCGCGTCCGGCGAAGCGGTTCTCGATCACCCATTGGCGAAAGTGCTCGCCGACAACCACGGCGCTATCGCGATAACCATAGCGTTGTTCGACGGTGTCGATATCAGCCTCGGTCGTCGCCGGTGCGATGCGATCGACCATGGCCGAAGGGAAGGCGACATTGCCTTCGATCCACTCCACCAGCTTCCTGCCGCGCCGTTCGGCGAATGTTCGCACGACATTGCCGAGGATGATGCCGTTGGCCGGGATGTTGTCGCAGGAGAGCAGCGTCACCGGCCTGCCATGTGAGGCCATGCGCAGTTCCAGCGCCCTTGCCAGAATGCCGGGCACGCTGCGCGACGTTTCGGGATTGGCGAGATCGTGCGCGATATCAGGGTGGTCGAGATCGAGCGCGCCGCTCGACGGGATGTGGCAATAGCCTTTTTCGGTCACCGTCATGGTGACCATCTCGATGTCAGGCGAGGCCAGCACGTCCAGCGCAGGCGCCGCACTGTCCTGGCTGTCGACGACGCGGACGATGCTGCCGATGATGCGCGCTTCGACTTCGTCGTTCTGGCGGATAAGCCGCGTGTAAAGACCATCCTGCCGGCCAAGCGTTTCGGCAAGCAAAGGCGGCCGTATGTTGATGCCGACCAGTCCCCAGCGGTCGAAACGGTTTGCCAGGAGGTCGTCGGTGTATTCGGCCTGATGGCAGCGGTGAAAGGCGCCGACGCCGATATGGGCGATCCCCGGCTTCAGCGCGGCGCGATCGTAAGCCGGCTTGCGGACCTCGGATGGCAAGCGGCCGAGCAGGGCGGGGCCGAGGCTTCCGGGCGGCGACGCGCTCACCGGTTGGCTCCGATCACCCATTGCTCCTGGTCGACCAGCGTGCCGGTCATCGGACCGGCCGCATCCGAAAGCAGGAAGACGGCGAGACTGGCGATGTCGGTCACGGAGAACAGCCGGCCGAAGGGCTGCGTCGCATTGGCCGCGTCGAGCCAGCCCGGACCTCGGCCAAGCGTCTCTGCCTGCATGATGCGTTCGGCCGGGGTGTCGGTCCAGCCGACATTGATGCCGTTGACGCGGATGCGGTCGAAGCGGTGGGCATTGGCGGCATTCTTGGTCAGCGTCGCCAGCGCGCCCTTGGTGGCGGAATAGACGGCAAGCTCGGGTGAGCCGCAATGCGCGTTGATCGACAGGATGTTGACGATGGCACCGCCTCGACCGCGCTTCTTCATGTCGGCAATGGCCGCCTGCATCAGGAAGAAAGGCGCGCGGGTGTTGACGGCAAACAGCGATGCCCAGCCATCGAGCGTGGCATCGACGAAAGAGGCGCGATCGGTCAGGCCGGCGGCGTTGACCAACCCGTCGATGCGGCCGAAGCGTTCGATGCAGGCTTGTGCCAGCCGCGCCGGGGCTTCCGGATCGCCGAGGTCGGCAGCGGCAAAAGCAGTGGCGGTGCCCATGGCCGCAAGCTCCGCGACGACAGCGTCACCGCGCTTCTGGTCCCGGCCGGTGATCAGCAGTCCGGCGGCACCGGAGCGCGCGGCAATCTCGGCGATCGCGCGGCCGATGCCTTGCGTCGCGCCGGTGACCAGCACCACCTTTCCGTCGAGACGAACCTCCATTCCTCCTCCCGGAACAAAGTTTCCATTTTTTCAAATATGGAACGATAGTTCCCGATAGTCAATCACGCCGTCAGCCTGTCCGCTGCGCAACGACGCCGTGGACCAAGGCCATGCCGACGGCCAGCGAGGCGGCAAGCGAGCGGAAGCCGCCGAAATCCTGTTCGACCACTTCCAGCCAGGTGTCGGAGAGCTTCACCAGCGGCGAAAAGGTGCTGTCGGTTATGGTGACGATGCGCGCCTTGCGCTCATGCGCGACTGCGACGAGGTCGGGCGTGATCGAATTATAGGGGCTGAAGGAGACGGCAAGCACCGCGTCGCGCGGCGTGATGCAGCCGACCTGGTCGAGCGCGGTCGAGCCGACATTGTCGACCAGCACGTTGCGAACGCCTTGCTGCGAGAGCGTCAGCGACAGATAGGTGGTGACCGGGAAGGCGCGCTTGCTGCCGATGACATAGATCAGCTCCGCCGCCGCCAGCTGGTCGATCATCGTTTCGAAACTGTCGATGTCGAATGTATTGCCGATGCGATCGAGCGAGGCTTGGCAGGCACCCACCATGCCGTTGAGGAAATGCAGGTTTGCGTTCTGCTCCGCGGCCTTTTCCAGGCTGCCTTGCGTGTCCGGCCAGGAGCCTTTCATGCGGTCCTTGAACAGGAGCTGGAAATCGGAAAAGCCGGAATAGCCGAAGATCTGCGCGAAGCGCACCAGGGTCGAGGGCTGCACGCTGGCCTGTTCCGCTACCTGCGCGATCGTGCCGAGCGCCACTTCGCTCGGATGCTGCCAGAGGAAGATCGCTACCTGGCGAAGCCGCTTCGGGAAATGCACGGTGCCTGACGAAAGCACCGCCCGCAATTCCTCGTAGGTTTGCGGCTTGGTGTAGCCCAACGCTGCCAGCGACCGGCTTCGCTTTCTCGCCGCAGTCTCCAGGCTATGTGCGGACGGTTCGTCGGCCGCTTCGCGACGGCCGCTCATAGGATATGCCTCATCGTGACCCCAACCATCGGATGCGTCATCCGATCCCTGCCCTCCGGATGCGGCCCACCTCCTGGGCCTGGGTAAAAGCTAACGCGGCACAATCGTTTTACAAAACAAAAAATAGAAATATCATTCGAAAACAATGACAGCCGGTTATGACGAACAACCGCGCCGGCCGGCACATCGAACCTCGGGGAGAATAATCGCAATCATGGTCTATGCAACCGCTGATGGTACGTCGCGTCAACGTCTCCGCGTCGGAATGGTCGGAGGCGGCCGCAATGCCTTCATCGGCGCCGTGCACCGGCTGGCCATGCGGCTCGACGATCAGATCGCGCTGGTCGCGGGCGCGCTGTCCTCCGATCCGGACAATGCCGCGACCTCCGCCGCGGAGATCGGCATCGCGCCGGAGCGCAGCTACGCCGACTACCGCGCCATGGCGAGAGCCGAAGCAGCGCGGGCCGATGGCATCGAGGCGGTGGTCATCGTCACGCCCAACCATCTGCACGCGCCGATCGCCACCGCCTTCCTCGAGGCCGGCATCGACGTGATCTGCGACAAGCCGCTGTCGACGACGCTTGGCGAGGCCGAAGCGCTGGTTGCGCTGACCAAAGCGAAGAAGCGTCGCTTCGTCGTCACGCTCAACAACACCGGCTACGCCATGGTCCGCCAGGCGCGCGAAATGGTGGCGGCGGGCGAGCTTGGCCGCATCGTGTCCGTGCACGGCGCCTATATCCAGGACTGGCTGACCAGGCCGATCGACGCCGAGGGCCAGAAGCAGGCGGAATGGCGCACCGATCCAACGCGTGCCGGGCAGTCGGCGGTGCTCGCCGATATTGGCGTCCATGCCTTCAACCTGGCAAGCTTCGTCTCCGGCTTCGAGGCCGAGGCGGTCTCCGCCGACCTCTTCACCGCGGTGCCGGGGCGGCGGCTCGACGACAATGCGCATGTCATGCTGCGCTGGACAAGCGGAGCCCGCGGCACGATCCTCGCGAGCCAGACGTCGCCCGGCCACTACAACGACCTCTCGGTGCGCATCTATGGCGAGAAGGCCGGGCTGGAATGGTCGGGCTCGCGGCCGGAGGAGCTGCGCTTCTCGCCCTATGGCGAGGAAACGCGCATACTGGTGCGCGGCGGCCATGGCTCGATGGCGGAGGCCCGGCGCGTCTCGCGCATGCCGGCGGCTCACCCGGAAGGCTATATCGAGGCCTTCGCCAATTTCTATCGCGACGCCGCCGACATTATTCGCGTTCATCGCTCGGGCGGAACGGTCGATGCAGGGCGTGCGGCGCAGGTGCCCGACGTGGTCGACGGCGCGTGCGGCGTGAAGTTCGTGGCGGCGGCGGTGGAGTCGAATGCGGCGGGCGGAGCTTGGACACCGGCACGGTTCGGATGAGGCGCGAAGCCTTGCCGGGGCGGAATGCAAGCGAGAGATTTCGAACAGGATTAGCCTGCGACGCGCAACCGACGAGATCGAACAAAGCTTCTCAGGTCTTCGGGATTCAATGCGCGCCCGAATGCGTAGCCTTGCAATATGTCGCAGCCTAGCCCCTTGAGCAGACGTGCATGCTTCATCGTTTCCACGCCTTCAGCGACGATCTCGATGCCCAAGGATTTGCCGATTTCGATGATGGAGGAGACGACTTGCCTTTGCTGCGGTGAGTTCACGATAGGATCCACCAGCTGGCGATCTATCTTCAGGCGGCGGGGCTGCAACTTGAGCAAACTGACAATGGATGCGTAGCCGGTGCCAAAGTCGTCGATTTCGATGTCGATGCCGAGTTCCTTGATCTGCTCAACGTTCCACGTGACCAAATCGTCGTTGTCGTCGAGGAAGATCGACTCGACGAGTTCAAAGGATAAGGTGCCCTTCCTGATGTTGAGGTCCCGCAGACTCTTCAGGAGCTCCTCATCCTGAAGGCGCCGCGCCGAAACGTTGACTGACACGCGCGGAATGCCAATCCTCTCTGCGGTCCACGCCTCGAAATCCAACAGCGATTGCTGCAGGATTTTCCGATCTATCACCGAGACGACATTCAGTTCTTCGGCGATCTTCAGAAAAACGTCTGGTGCCAGAATGCCCCTCTCTGGATGCTTCCATCGCGCCAGCGCTTCAACTCCCACGATCTCCAGCGTCTTCGCGTCAAATTGCGGCTGGTAGTATGCGACGAATTCATTTCGCTCCAGACCGGCCAGAATCTCGTCGGCTATTCTCTTTGTCTTGACGATTTCGCTTTGCAACTCGCCACTGAAGAATTCATGCCGGTTGCGCCCCCGCCTCTTTGCCCGGTAGAGCGCGATGTCGGCGTTCACCAGCAGCTGCCTTGCATCGGCGTCGTTGCCATTGTCGATCGAAATTCCGACGCTGACGCCAAAACGGCATTGGTGGCCGTGATAGTAAACAGGTCGGCGCATCTGTTCGATAATGCGGTTGGCGAGCACGGCCGCTTGGCTGGCATCGTCATGCACCGTGCAGAGCACGACGAATTCGTCTCCTCCAATTCGAGCGACGAAGCCGCGGTCGCCGACATTGGACTGGAGAACGGATGACGCGTGCACCAGCATTGCGTCGCCAGCCGCGTGGCCGAGCGTATCGTTGATGTGCTTGAAGCGGTCTAGATCGACATGAAGCAGCGCCGCGTAGCCACCGTTGAGCCTGGCCTTTGCCGCATAATTTTCCAGCATCTGGTCCAGGTAACGCCGATTGGGCAAATCCGTCAGCGAATCGTGCAGGGCGACGTGTTCTATGCGCGCCTTGGCAGATTCAAGTTCCGTATTTTTCGACTCGGTCAGCTGTTTTGCGCGAACCAGATCAGTGTTCAGCAAAACATCTGCTGTCACGTCCCATTCCGCGCCAACCATTCGCGGCGAATTGTTTGCGGTCTGGTAGAAGGTCGCCCTGGACCGGACGTGACGAATTTCGCCGTTCGGACGAACAACCCGGTATTCCGATGAATATGTGCCTCGCCCGGTCACGGCATTGTCGAAGTCTGCAAGCGCCTGAGGCAGATCGTTGGGATGAATGGCCCCGGCCCAGTCGGAATATCCGCGCGGTCCGCCATCGGCCTCCCTGCCGTATATTTCGTTGACGCGGTCGTCCCAAGCAAGATGGTTGGTTTCGAGGTCGTGTTCCCAAACGCCGATGGCCGAGGCCTCCAGGGCAAGTTCCAGTCGCCGCGACAGCCGATGCAGTTCCCAGTAGTTTCGCTGCCGTTCATTGATCAGGCGGCCTGCCGCCAGGAAGGGAATCAAAATCAGCGCCGCTGCTGCCGCCATGATCGCCCGGAGCCGCCAGGCGTTGGCGGGCGTGGCGGGCCAACCGCCCTTGGGAATCGCAGCGATCTGCCAGGAGCCTGATGGAAAAAGAACGTCGGCCGTCACAGGATCGCTTTTGACGACCCGTTCGTCGCCGAAGAACTGCACTCCTTTCGTGCCAAGGGCGTCATTGCCGATGAGGGCTATGTCGATCCCGAGATCCTTGTCGAGAAGACCGCTTGCCTGGTAGAGGCGCTGCACGTCGACGACTGCGGAAACGATGCCCCAGAACCGTTCGGTGTTGCCCGCGCTTTTAACGAACACCGGAAATCGGCCGATGAAGGCCCGCCCTCCCTGCGCCAGATCGACCGGGCCGGCAAGAATGAGCTTGCGCTCGTCGCGCGCACGCAGCGCCGCCGCACGCTGCTGGTCGTTGTTGCGATAGTCGAGGCCGATAGCCTTCTCGTTGCCGGCCATCGGGTACATCAAGGAAATGACCAGGTCGGGCGCGCCGGCAATGTTGCGAAGCTGGGAATCTTCGTTGAACAGTCTGCTGGCAAGCTCAGTGAAACGTTGCTGTCCCATGTAGGGCTCGGTCGTGACTGCTGCGACCAGTCCTCGCGCCAGCTGAAGGTTGCCGTTGATCTTCCCTTCGAGTTTGGCGCGAACGACATTAACCTTAGCCAGGACGTCCACGCGGGCGACCTGATCCGAAACAATCTTGTTTTGATGGTCGGCGAGCACCGCGCACACGGCAATAACCACAACCGCGATCGCCACCGGAATCCTTGCCGATGAAAAGACGCCCCCCTTCACGTGGGCGAACATATTGGCGGAAAAAGCCAATAAAGCGATGTTCCCTGTGCCTCTCAGGCTCTCTGGGCGAGCCTCATCAAGGGAATATTAGTTCGCAATAACTTAATTTTGGCCTTCACAATCTTTAAAAATTTTCCGCCTTCGGAGACTGGTGTGCGGAAAACGCACACCAGAACTTACCGCATACGAAACTAGTGGCTATCGACCTTCTTCTGGACGATCCGATACGTCCCAACGCCGCGCTTGGTTGCCCCGATTGAATAGGCCATCGGAATCTTGGGAGCGTTTTCGGGAAGGCCGTACATATCCTTGCCGGCCCTTACCGCGAATGAAAAGTGCTGCCAGGAAACTGTGTCGTGCTCGTTGAGGAAATCGAGCGTCAGGCCCGCAGCGATCAAGGCGTTCACCACGTCGCTGATCGGATGAATCCATTCATAGTAGCGAGGATGCTTCAAGGCGCGCTCATCGCCGGTGTAGGTCAGTTTCTCGTTCCAGACGAGCGGTCGCGCTACAGGCGTTCGCCAATCGTCCTTCAACTCGAGTGCAGCAGCCTTGCGATTGCACTGGAACATCAAGGGATGGCCTTCGGCCATATAGAGCCGGCCACCGGGCCGCAGAAGATCGGCAACCACCCGGGCCCAACGGAAGACATCGTCAAGCCAGTTCACCGATCCCCAGGTAACGTAGACGATGTCATAGGTCCGGTCGAGCGCTTCGACGGCCTCGTACAGCGGCGCTTCCACGAAGCGAACATCGCTGCCCGCCTTGGAGGCGAAATCTCGCGCCGCCCCGATTGCTCTTGGTGAAAAATCCAGGCCTGTCACGCTGCCAGCGCCGAGATTCCTCAGGCTGATCGTGTCGAGCCCGATGTGACATTGCAGATGGACGATGTCCTTGCCGAAAATGTCACCAACTTCGCGTGTTTCCAGCTCATAGAGGTTGGATCCACCGGCAAGCACGTTCTCAATGCGGTAGCTGCCAGTTTTGTCGGTAGCGTGCAGTTCGGCCCGATCGTCCCAATTCAGGAGATTCGCGTCCAGAAACGGTTCCAAAGTGCCCCCGATCTCAGCCGCCCGCAGGGTTAACAGCTGGTTAATGGACATTGCAGGGAGAGGGCCTAGGCGTCAATCCCGAATGATGCACCTGGCGCGAGGCTGGGCGGCTCGGCGATAACGCTCATATGCTTGGCGAGAATTGACGGCCGCCAGAATGCCCCGCTGGTTTGATCGCTGAGTCCACGATGCCGACTTTCCAGGCGACGATGCGCGGGAATAAATGGGAGGAGGCGCGTCAGTGGCGCCGCATGTTAAGCGAATGCTTGGGCGGCTCGTCATTCTCATCGGGATTCGGGATCGGCTCCTCGTCGGGCAGCCGATCCGGATCCGGCTCGCGCATCGGCTTCGGTTCCGGGATGGGCGGCGGCGTGGGCACCGGCGTTGGAGACGGGTCCGGATTGGGGAGAATGGCCATCGCGTTTTCCTTCCGCTCGGTGCCTTGGCAAGCTCTGCTGCAATCCCAACAAGCGGGACGTCCTGCCCGACCTGAAATGATGGAGGCGATCGCCGCAATCGGACGCTTCGTCGGGAGCGATCGGCGGCGCAAGCTGGCAGAACGGTCGCGTCCGCGGATGGTTCCAATACGATAGCGCCGCCCGATGGCGACAAGTAGCGATCAAATGATTCTCCGCGCCTGTTTGGGCTCTTGCCGGCGTTGAGCGGCGCCTTAGTTCCCACTGCGGGCGGGTGATTATCTGTCGACACAGGAGACGGCCGTGAAGCACCAAACCCTTGACCAAATCAACGCCGTTGCCGACGTTCAAGCCGAAGCACCGGCTCTCATCGCCAATCGCGGCCAGCGCCTCGAGCGCTGGGCGCAGCTTCTCGAACAAAGTCCGAGCCGCCTCACGGCGCTCGCAGGCACCGAATACGCCTCACCCGACGCGCGTGAAAGAATGCGTACCGACGGATCGGCGATCACCGTCGCTTTCGAGGATCCGATCTTTCGCGCGCAAGGCTTGCGGGACGACACTTACGGCGAAGCCAAGCGTTTCTTCGAAATGAGCGACTGGCAGCTGCATGAGGTCGTCTGCCATTGCCATGTCGGGGCCAACATGCCGTCGCGCTGGGCGGCGTCGCGCGTGCGCGCGGCGATCTCTCCGGGCGCGGGCATCCTTGCCTGGCTGAGAGCGGTGTTCATGCATTAGCGATGGCCGCGATGCACGCAATCGCGACCGTTCAAGACCTCGATGGGAGCGACGGAGGCGTGGTGGGCACTCCGCGCTCCCTCTTGTTCAGCGATCGATCTCGCCAAAGACGATGTCGAGCGAGCCGATGATCGCCGCGACATCCGCCACCATGTGCCCGCGCGACAGAAAATCCATCGCCTGCAGATGGGCGAAGGACGGCGCGCGTATCTTGCAGCGATAGGGAACGTTACTGCCGTCCGAGACCAGATAAACGCCGAACTCGCCTTTCGGCGCCTCCACCGCTGCATAGACTTCGCCCTGCGGCACGCGGTGGCCTTCGGTATAAAGCTTGAAATGCTGGATCGTCGCTTCCATCGAGCGCTTCATAATGGCGCGCGGCGGCGGCGTGATCTTCCGGTTCGGCACGGCGACAGGACCCTGGCCATCGGGCGAGCGCAGCTTTTCCAGGCACTGCCGCATGATCCTCACCGACTGCCGCATCTCTTCCATGCGCACCAGATAGCGGTCGTAACAGTCGCCGTGCTTGCCGACCGGAATGTCGAAATCCATCTCGGGATAGCACTCATAAGGCTGCGCCTTGCGCAGATCCCAGGCCGCGCCGGATCCGCGCACCATGGGGCCGGAGAAACCCCACGCCCAGGCGTCATCGAGCGGAATCACGCCGACATCGACGTTGCGCTGCTTGAAGATGCGGTTGTCGGTCAGCAGTTCCTCGAGATTGTCGCAGGCCTTCAGGAACGGATCGCAGAAATCCCAGATGTCGTCCAGAAGCTGCCCCGGCAGGTCCTGGTGCACGCCGCCGACGCGGAAATAATTCGCGTGCATGCGGGCGCCGGAGGCGCGTTCATAGAACACCATCAGCTTCTCGCGCTCGGCGAAACCCCAGAGCGGCGGCGTCAGCGCGCCGATATCCATGGCCTGCGTGGTGACGTTGAGAAGATGCGACAAGAGCCGCCCGATCTCGCAAAACAGCACGCGGATCAACTGCCCGCGCCGGGGAACCGACAGTTCGAGCAGCTTTTCGGCGGCAAGGCAGAAGGCATGCTCCTGGTTCATCGGCGCGACATAGTCGAGCCGGTCGAAATAGGGCAGGGCCTGCAGATAGTTTTTGTATTCGATCAGCTTCTCGGTGCCGCGATGCAGCAGGCCGATATGCGGATCGGCGCGGTCGACGATCTCGCCGTCCAATTCCAGCACCAGCCTGAGCACGCCGTGCGCCGACGGGTGCTGCGGTCCAAAATTCAGCGTGAAGTTGCGCACCGCGGCTTCGGTCATGGCGACCTCCGCAAGAGTGAGTGTCGAAGGCGGACCGCGACCGGCCGGCCGCGGCCCGACCGGTCATGCCGTCGTCTGGATGATCAGCGTCAGTGTGCCGTCACCGTCGATATTTGCGGCGACGACCTGGGTAGAGTTGAGGCCGTTGGCGCGCAGGACCGACGTTGCCTCGGGCGAGGCATCGACCGAGCTCTGCAGCTTTGCCAGTTCCTTGGCGGTCGTCCTGGTGACTATGGCTTCCGCCTGCGATTTCACCTCAGCCGGCAGGTCCTCCATCGCCACCACGACAATGTTGGTGACATTTTTATCGGAATTTCCTTGATCGGGCTGTGCCTGGTCGGGCCCAGGCTCCTGCGCCGGTGGCATGGCCTGCGGCGGTTGCGGATTGGCGAGTTGAGCAGAAGCGGGCTGCGCCAAGGCCATTGCCGACAGCGTCAGAACTATCGTCAACGTGCGCATGGTCCTTCCTTCCCTATTGCGAAACCTCACCACACAACCCCTCGTTCGGAGGATGGTTCCCCGAGATTCGCCGTGTGCCAGCTCAGTTGGCGCGCATCGTGCGAAATGTCACGGAATAGCGGTGTCGTCCGACAGGCGGGATGCTGTGTTCCCACTCGTTTCGTGACGGGCCGGCCATGAGATAAACCGACCTGGGCTCGACTTCGATCGTTTCACGGTCCCATGCCGCGCCGTTCCTGCGGCGCAGCCGGAAGCTGCAGGCCGCCAGCAGGGAGACGCCGGCGACCAGCTCGAAATGGGGCCTGTCCCGGTGCCAGCCTATGCCGGCGCCGAGGCGATACTCGTTGATCAGCACTTGCGCGAACGCGGCGGCAGGGACGCCTGCGAAATCGGCGACCTTGGCGCGAAGCGGCAACAGGAAGTCCGGAATCGGCGGTGCCTTGAGCATCTGGCGGCGCCCATAGTCATAGCGCAGGCCGAAGCCGACGATCTGCCTGTTGGCAAGATGGCCGTGAAAATCGAACGGTTTGAAGGGCAGGCCCTGGATGTGACGGACCAGTTCGTGCTCTTCGCCTCGGGCTATCAGGTTCGGCTGGTAAGAGAAGCCTTCGGGCAGGCTTGCGGGAGGCAGGCTTGCGGGCGCACCGAAGAGATCGCCCTGGAAGGCGCTCTCTGCGGTCCGGTTTTTGGCTGATGACATGCGGCTCAGATAGGCAATCGGAGCCCTTGTGCAAGGTCGATCCCGGCATGGCGGAACCTCGCGCTGCGCGAAGGATTACAGGTTGGAAAGCAGGATGCCCGACATGCCTTCCACCGCGATCCAGAACATCCGTTACGATCCGTCGAGGCGGGTCCTTTCCGTTTGGTTCGTCCCAACCGGCGACCGCTATGACTACGTGGGTGTGGGACCCGAGACCTACATCGGATTCAAGACAGCTTCCTCAAAGGGTAAATTCTTCAACAAATTCGTGCGCGATCGTTTCAGATACCATCTGGTTAAGCACGGACGTCGGCATTGAGCGCCAGGGCCGCAGTGGTTTTTCGGATGTTTATCAGCCCATCAAAAAACTGGCGGAGAGAGCGGGATTCGAACCCGCGTTACGGTCTCCCGTAAACACACTTTCCAGGCGTGCGCCTTCAACCACTCGGCCACCTCTCCGTCCTTGGCATCTCGCGCTGGCCGGTTTCGCCGCGCGGGTTGGGGAGATGCTCCCATGGGAAGTCCTCAACGGATCATCAGGTTGCCTTCAACCGGCGGGCAACCCTTCCCTGCACCGCTAGCCGTCTAGGCAAACAGGCGCGGGGCTCATCTAGTCGATCCGAAAGCGAATGCCAAGCCATATTGGCGTCGCGGCGACTTTGCCGCGGATGGCGCAAAGGCGGGGCCAAGGAGGGACGATGTGTTCGAATGATGTGCACAGGCCGATCATCCCACACCGGCATGCTTGACTTCGGCTCCCGCCGGCTGTCGACTGCCGTAAGTCTCTGTTTTCATGCAATCCCGGTTGGAACGGTTGCGAGCTTTCCCTGGAATTGCCGGTTCAGTTTTCGCAATTCCTAGCGGAAAACCACTAGGCATTTTTCTTGGAATTGCTTGGGCGAGGGGCATCGTCCCGACATGGCATCGATCGACCAGCAACCCGCGGGGCGGCCGGATAGCGGGCTTTCCTTCATACCGGTGGCCTGGCTCGTCATCGTCATGGGACTGTCGGCCCATGGCCTGATCTCGAGCTGGCGGCTGATCGGCGACTTCAGCCTGCCGGATAACGTATTCTTCCTGATCTATGGCGGTCTTACCGGCGGCGTCATCACCATTTTGTGGGGGATGTACCTGCTTGGCCTTGCCTTCAATCGCTCGGCCCGCTTCCGCCGTCACTACACGATCTGGCAAATCGTTGTCATCATCTGGCTCGTCGTGCGCGAGGCCTATGTGTTGCTCGTGCCCGACTTCGTCTTCTCGGCCGAGGCGCTGGGCTTCACCGTCGCCGAGATCGCCATCGGCCTGCTCTGCATCTATCTCCTGCGCCGCGGCGCCGGCGCCGAGACGGTCTACGCCAATCCGGAGACCGAGCGGCCGCCGATCTTCGTCTCGATCCTTGCCGCGCTGCTCGGCGTCATCCTTGGCGGCGCGATCGGCGCCGTCGCCGGGTTTTTCGCCGGCTCGCTGATCGCGGACGCGACCCATATGAGCTGCTTCGAGGGCGCGTGCGGATTTTTCGCGGCTTTTGTCGGCCTGGCAGGCCTGATCGTCGGAGCGATCGCCGGCGGCATTTTCGCCATCTGGCGGGTCAACCGGCGCAGACCGGCGCCGGCCCGTTAATTTCGCGCGCCGCGATTGCGCGGGGATTGCGCAGGCTGCATAGCGCTTCCCTATTTCACGGAACGGCGAACGGCTCTATCTCTTTGTTTTGACGCAATTCCGGACAGAAAACCGCTCACACTTTTCCGGGATTTGCTCTATGTCGATTGCGGAGTAGACGGGAGTTTGCCCGGGGAGAGCGTCGATGTTGCGTTTCATCTTTCGGCTGGCGGCCATGGTTGCGCTGTCGATTTGCGTCATCATGGCGGTTATCGACACGACGCGCTCGGTCGCCGCCTCGTCGCTGGTCATGACGCCGCTCAATGCAAGCTGGCTGGCGGTCTCGCCCGATACCCGCGCGGCCTTCGAGACCTTGGTGCGCGCCAAGGCAAGCCCGCTGGTCTGGGATGGCGTCGTCGCCTGGGTGCTTGCGCAACCCGGTTTCGCGGTGTTCGCGGTGCTTGCCTTCCTGCTCTACGCCATCGGCTACCGGCGCAAGCGCCGCGGCGCGGAATTCGCTCCAAGCCCTTGAAGCCGTCGGAACAAAGACGACCCGGCCAGCCGGCAACCGCTTTTTCCAACAGGTCAAAATTCCACGTGAATTTTGTTTCGGGCCGTGCCAGATTGACCGCGAGCGGGAGGGGAAACACTTCCTGCCTGGCGCCGCAAGCCTGCCGGAGAACCGGGCGGGCGGGCGGCGCACAACGGAAAAAATAACCGACAGGGTGTGGATCACATGAAACGTATCGTTCTCGGCCTTCTGGCCGCAACCGCAATGGTTCTTCCGGCCTTCGCCGCAGATGTGCAGCCGGCCATCCTTTATGATCTGGGCGGCAAGTTCGACAAATCCTTCAACGAGGCTGCCTACAACGGCGCCGAGAAGTTCAAGAAGGAAACCGGCGTCGCCTACGTCGAATTCGAAGTCTCCAACGCCTCGCAGCGCGAACAGGCACTGCGCCGCTTCGCCGAGGACGGCCGCAACCCGATCGTCATGGCCGGCTTTGCCTGGGAGGATGCGCTGAAGAAGGTCGCGGCCGAATATCCCGACCTCAGCTTCGCCATCATCGACGATGCCGTCGACCTGCCCAATGTCCGCTCGCTGGTGTTCAAGGAGAACGAAGGCTCCTACCTCGTCGGCATTCTGGCGGCGATGGCGTCGAAGTCGAAGAAGGTAGGGTTCGTCGGCGGCATGGACATCCCACTGATCCGCAAGTTCGAATGCGGTTATGTCGGCGGCGCCAAGTCGGCCGGCGCGACTGACGTTATCCAGAACATGACCGGCGACACGCCGGCTGCCTGGAACGACCCGGCCAAGGGCGGCGAGATCGCCAAGACGCAAATCGACCAGGGCGCCGACGTGGTCTACGCGGCGGCCGGCGGCACCGGCGTCGGCGTGCTGCAGGCTGCGGCGGATTCCGGCAAGCTCGCCATCGGCGTCGATTCCAACCAGAATGGCCTGCAGCCGGGCAAGGTGCTGACCTCGATGATGAAGCGCGTCGACGTTGCCGTGTACAACACCTTCATGGACGGCAAGAACGGCACCTTCAAGGGCGGCCTCGAAAATCTCGGCCTCAAGGAAGGCGGCGTCGACTACGCCATGGACGACAACAACAAGTCGCTGGTGACCGACGATATGAAGGCGGCGGTCGAAAAGGCCAAGGCCGACATCATCTCCGGCAAGGTCCAGGTGCACGACTACACCACCGACAACGCCTGCCCGTATTGATCGCGAGCTGAAGCAAGGTTTGAACCCGCCGGGCCAACGCCCGGCGGTTTCGTTTTGGAGACGGGATGATGCGGCCGACAATCGAAGCCATGGCCGAAGGCGACGTCGAGGCGATCGCGCGGCTTCGGCTAAAGGCCTTCTTCGAAGGCACCGGCCGGACACTCGATGAAGACATGGCTGGGCTACGCGGACTGATTGCCGGCGACGGCTTCGAGGCGGCCTTCGTTGCCCGAGACCAGGGCCAGCCTATCGGGAGCTGCCTGTTGGTCCGCAATGAAATCAGTTCGCCGCACGATCTCACGCCATGGCTGGCCGGGCTGATCGTCGAGGAAGAACATCGTGGCGGCGGTGTCGGTACAGCACTGGTCAGAACCGTCGAGGCCCATGCCGCGTCGGCCGCTGCCGGCACGCTCTACCTCTATACCTGGCAGGCGCGCGGCTTTTACGAAGCGCTCGGGTGGTCGGCGCTCGAGACCTTTGAACAGGACGGTGCGCCGATGCTCCTGATGTCGAGAAAACTATAGCGTGCCGGCAAGATAGCCGAGCGCGAAGGCGGCGATCAGGGCAAGCACAATGACGAAGCCAAGCCTGCCGCCAAGTGAATGCAGGCCGACGCCGTAGGGCTTGCGCTCGAGCCGGTGGATCATCGGCGGCGGCGGTTCGGTCTCATGGGCGGCAATGCCGACAAGACGCGTCCGCATCTGCGGCAATTCGGCAAGGCGTTGCGTGACCAGTTCCCAGTGATTGTCGCGCCCTTCGGGTGCTGCGGGATCGAGGGCGCGCAGGCGCTCGGCGAGCCGCAGAACCGTGTCGCGAAAGGCGGGGTCGATCTCGAGGTCGCGCTCGGCGCGGGCGCGATCCCTGTCGTTCATCAGGCCAAAGACATAGTCGCCGGCCCGGGCGACACGGTCGCTTTCACTGGACATGGCCGTCTTCTCCCATGCTCCTCACCAGTGCGGCGGCTTGGTCACCGGCACGTCGGAGGCGGCCTGCTCCTCCAATTCCAGGAACCGGTCGGTCAGAGCGGCGAGCTTGCGCTCCATGCGCTCGATCACCTTCCACTGTTCGGCGATCTGGCCGGACAGCTCCTCTATGGTCTTTTCCTGCTCGGCGGCGCGGATTTCCAGCGTCGTTAGTCGATCGTCAGGCATGGTCATGCAAAAACCGACCCTTGCGAATGTGAAGCTTCCACCCAAGCAGATATTCGTGGGGTGCCCACGAATATCTGCTTATGCTCTGTTGGTTCTCGCAGGTTTCGATCGCAAAACCGTGGGACACTTTTGCGGAACCTGCTCAGGTTCGAAATTGACAAGGGCGCGGGGATTTGTCGAGAGTGAACGGCCGATTGGCATAAGCGGGGCATCATGCTAGGCATTTTGACCAAGCGATAAAAAATAACAGTGGGAACAGGCTGCATGGCGCAAGCCGCAATCGAGCTCATAGGTATCAACAAGAGCTTTGGCGCCGTGCGCGCCAACCGCGACATCAACCTGCAAGTTGCGAGCGGCACCATCCATGGCATTGTCGGCGAGAACGGCGCGGGCAAATCGACGCTGATGTCGATCCTCTACGGCTTCTACCAGGCCGACAGCGGCGAAATCCGTGTCGGCGGCAAGCCGGTGTCGATCCACACCTCCAACGATGCCATCGCGCTCGGCATCGGCATGGTGCACCAGCATTTCATGCTGGTCGACAATTTCACGGTGTTGGAAAATATCATCCTCGGCGCTGAAAATGACCCGCTCCTGAAGAGCAGCATCGCCAAAGCGCGCTCGGAGCTCGACCGGCTGGAGCGCGAATACGGCCTCGAGGTCGATCCCGACGCTGTCATCGAAGAACTGCCGGTCGGCCTGCAGCAGCGCGTCGAAATCCTCAAGGCGCTCTATCGCGGCGCCGAGATCCTGATCCTCGACGAGCCGACGGGTGTGCTGACGCCGGCCGAGGCCGATCACCTTTTCCGCATCCTCAAGCAATTGAAGGAACAGGGAAAAACGATTGTCCTGATCACGCACAAGCTGCGCGAGATCATGGCGATCACCGACACGGTTTCGGTGATGCGCCAGGGCACGATGGTGGCCACCAGGGTGACAAAGGAAACCACGGTCGGCGAATTGGCCGAACTGATGGTCGGCCGGCGGGTGCTGCTCAGGGTCGAGAAGGGCCAGTCGGAAGCCGGCGCGATAAAACTCTCGGTCAAGAATCTGACGGTCAAGGATTCCCGCGGCGTCACCATGGTCGACAACGTCTCCTTCGACGTGCGCGGCGGCGAGATCGTCGGTATCGCCGGTGTGGCCGGCAACGGCCAGTCCGAGCTGCTGGAGGCGATCTCCGGCATCAGGCATGCGGTTTCCGGCGAGGTGATGCTCGAAGGCAAGCCGATCGATCTCACCGGCAAGGCCGATCCCGGCGAATTGCGCGACCGAGGATTGGCTCACGTGCCCGAGGACCGCCACCATGTCGGACTGGTGCTTGCCTTCGAGGAGAACGAGAATTCGATCCTCGGCTATCACGACGACGAGCGCTACCTGAAGGGACCGTTCCTCAATGTCGATGCCATCATGGCCGACGCCAAGGACAAGATCGAGAAATACGACATCCGTCCCGGCAATCCGCGCCTCAAGACCGCCAATTTCTCCGGCGGCAACCAGCAGAAGATCGTGCTGGCGCGTGAAATGGAACAAGACCCCGGTGTGCTGATCGTCGGCCAGCCGACGCGCGGCGTCGATGTCGGCGCCATCGAATTCATCCACAAGCGTCTGATCGCCATGCGCGACCAGGGCAAGGCCGTGCTGGTGGTATCGGTCGAGCTCGACGAGATCCGCTCGTTGTCCGACCGCATCCTGGTGATGTTTGCCGGCCGTGTCGTCGGCGAGCGCGGCCCGGACGCGACCGAGGGCGAACTCGGCCTCCTGATGGCCGGCGTCGAGCACCAGGAGGCCGCCGAATGAGCACGCCTTATGCCAAGCTGCCGGCTTGGGCCGACTATGGGTTGATTCCGCTGATCAACCTGTCGGTCGCCTTCATCGTCGCCGGCTTCGTCGTCATGCTGGTCGGGGAAAACCCGTTCCGCGCCGCCGTCATCCTGGTCGAAGGCGCCTTCGGCAAGGGCACGGGCATCGCGTTCACCCTGTTCTATGCCACGACCTTCATCTTCACCGGCCTGTCGGTGGCGGTGGCGGCACATTGCAGCCTGTTCAACATCGGCACCGAGGGCCAGGCCTATATAGGCGGCCTCGGCATCGCGCTCGTTTGCCTGAGCTTCGACAGCGTGCTGCCCTGGTGGGTGATCTTCCCAATCGCAATCGTGGCCGCGGCGGCGTTCGGCGCGCTTTGGGGCCTGATCCCGGCCTATCTGCAGGCCAAGCGCGGCTCGCACATCGTCATCACCACCATCATGTTCAACTTCATCGCCGCCTCGGTGATGGTCTATCTGCTGGTCGGTCTGCTGAAGCCGGCCGGCTCGCAGGCGCCGCAGACGCGCAATTTCCTCGCCGGCGCGGAACTGCCGAAGCTCAACTGGGTCATCGAATTGTTCGGCGCAAAAATCCGCTCGGCGCCGCTCAACATCTGCTTCCTGCTCGCGCTGGTCATGGCCTTCCTGGTCTGGCTTTTGATCTGGCGCACCAGGCTCGGCTATGAAATGCGCACCTATGGCCACAGCCCGAAGGCGGCGCGCTATGCCGGCATTTCGGAAACCCGCATCATCATCACCGCGATGATGATTTCGGGGGCGCTGGCCGGCATGATGGCGCTCAACCCGGTGATGGGCGACCAGCACAATGTGGCGATCGATTTCGTCTCCGGCGCCGGTTATGTCGGCATCGCGGTTGCGCTGATGGGCCGGCTGCATCCGGTCGGCATCGTGCTGGCGGCGATCCTGTTCGGCATGCTTTATCAGGGCGGCGCCGAACTTGCCTTCGAGATGCCGGCAATCAGCCGCGACATGATCGTCATCATCCAGGGCCTAGTCATCCTCTTCGCCGGCGCGCTGGAGCATATGTTCAGGCCTTACATCCAGACGCTTTTCGCGTCTTTCAGCCCGAAGTCGGTCGGCATGCAGGCGGTCAAGGGGACAGGGGCCTGAGATGGACACATTCAACGCAATCATCCAGGTGTTGGATTCGACCATCCGCCTTTCGGTGCCGCTGCTGCTCGCCTGCCTGGCGGGCCTTTACTCGGAACGGGCCGGCATCTTCGATATTGGATTGGAAGGCAAGATGCTGGTCGGCGCCTTTGCCGGAGCTTCGGCCGCCGCCGTCTTCCATTCGGCGCTGATCGGCCTCGGCACGGCGGTCCTGATTTCGGTCGCGTTCGCCCTGGTGCACGGCTTCGCCTCGATCACCCATCGCGGCAACCAGATCGTCTCCGGCGTGGCGATCAATTTCATCGCGGCCGGATCAACCATCATCCTCGGCCAGGCCTGGTTCAGCCAAGGCGGCCGCACGCCGGCGCTGCAGCCGGGCGAGCGATTCGAGGCGATCACCTGGCCCGGTGCCGGTGCGATGAGGGATGTGCCGATCATCGGCCCGATCTATGCCGAGTTGATTTCCGGCCACTCGATCCTGGTCTATTTCGCCTTTGCGATGGTGCCGTTCACCTGGTGGGTGCTGTTTCGCACCCGCTTCGGGCTCAGGTTGCGCGCGGTCGGCGAAAATCCGGCCGCCGTCGACACCGCCGGTATCTCGGTCGCCTGGCTGCGCTACCGTGCGCTGATCTGCACCGGCATCCTCACCGGCGTTGCCGGCGCGTACCTGTCCATGGTGCAAAATGGCGGCTTCGTGAAGGATATGACCGCGGGCAAGGGCTATATCGCGCTTGCCGCGCTCATCTTCGCCAAATGGAAGCCGGTCAACGCCATGTTCGCCTGCCTGCTGTTCGGTTTTCTCGACGCCGCCGCGATCCGCCTGCAAGGATCGCCGCTGCCGATCATCGGCAAGGTCCCGGTGCAATTCATGCAGGCGCTGCCCTATGTGCTGACCGTCATCCTGCTGGCGGGCTTCATCGGCAAGGCCATTCCGCCGCGCGCGGGCGGTGTGCCCTACGTGAAGGAACGCTGAGGCGGTATTCTGTCCGGCAGCGACCAGCATTTGAACAAGATCGTGGGAGAGAAGAACCGGATGTCGCATGATCTGTTCGAGGCGGCGAAGACGGCGATGGCCAAGGCCTATGCGCCGTATTCGAAGTTCCCGGTGGGCGCAGCATTGCGCACCGAGGACGGGCGCGTCTTCACCGGAGCCAACATCGAGGTAGCGTCCTACCCCGAGGGCTGGTGCGCCGAAACGACAGCGCTCGGCCACTACATCATGGGCGGCGGCGGCAGGATCGTGGAGATCGCGGTGGTTGCCGAACGGATGGCCAAATGCCCGCCTTGCGGCGGCTGCCGGCAGCGGCTGGCGGAATTCTGCCGGCCGGAGACCAAACTCTATCTCTGCGACAACACCGGCGTGGCCGAGACGGTGACCATGGGCGACATGCTGCCTTACGGCTTCAGAGGCGATATCTTGAAATGAAGGAAGCGCTGGATCATCTGGTCGAGAAGCTGGACGGGCTGGCGCCGACGGCGGCGCTCGTGCTGGGCTCGGGCCTCGGCGGGCTGGTCGACCAGGTCAAGGATGCCCGTCGAATTTCCTATGCCGAGCTGCCCGGTTTTCCGCGAAGCGGCGTCAGTGGTCATGCCGGCGAGGTGGTTGCCGGGCATTTTGCCGGCACGCCGGTGCTGATGCTGTCCGGCCGCGCGCATTATTACGAGCATGGCAATGCCGCGGCGATGCGTCCGGCGCTGGAAGTGCTTGCCGGCATCGGCATTTCGCACCTGATCCTCACCAATGCCGCCGGCTCGGTCGATCCGCAAATGGGACCGGGCTCTGTGATGCTGATCACCGACCACATCAATTTCTCCGGCTCCAATCCGTTGATCGGCGAGCCGAGCGACCGCCGCTTCGTCGGCCTTACCGAGGCCTATGATGCCGGCCTGCGCGGCGCGATCGAAAAGGCGGCGAAGGCGACCGGCACGGCACTGCATCGGGGCGTCTATATGTGGTTTTCGGGACCCTGCTTCGAGACACCCGCCGAGATCCGCATGGCGCGCGTCATGGGGGCAACGGCGGTCGGCATGTCGACCGTGCCGGAGGTCATCCTCGCGCGCTTCCTCGGGCTCAAGGTCGCCGCCTGCTCGGTCATCACCAACCTGGCAGCCGGCCTGACCGGAGCGGAACTCTCGCATCAGGAAACCAAGGACATGGCGCCGGTCGGCGGCGCGCGGCTGGCAACGATCCTGCGGCGCGTCTTCCAGGACGGCTTGCCCGACTGATGCTCCCGCAAGAAATCATCCGCCGCAAGCGCGACGGCCACAAGCTCTCAACCGACGAGATCGCGGCTTTCGTCAAAGGCCTGACGGCGGGCACCATCTCCGAAGGCCAGATCGGCGCCTTCGCCATGGCCGTTTTCCTTAATGGGATGAACCGCGAGGAAGCCGTGGCGCTGACGATCGCCATGCGCGATTCCGGCGATGTGCTCGACTGGTCGGACCTGCCGGGGCCGGTCACCGACAAGCATTCGACCGGCGGTGTCGGCGACAATGTCTCGTTGATGCTGGCGCCGATCGTCGCCGCCTGCGGCGCCTATGTGCCGATGATCTCGGGCCGCGGCCTCGGCCACACCGGCGGCACGCTGGACAAGATGGACGCTATCGCCGGCTATGTGAGCCAGCCGGACGTGGCGCTTTTCCGCAAGACGGTGCTCGAGACCGGCTGCGCCATCATCGGCCAGACCGCCGATCTCGCGCCGGCCGACCGCAGGCTCTACGCGATCCGCGACGTGACGGGTACGGTCGAATCGATACCGCTGATCACCGCTTCGATCCTGTCGAAGAAACTGGCCGCCGGGCTCGGCTCGCTGGTGCTCGACGTCAAGGTCGGCAATGGCGCCTTCATGGAAAAGTCGCGCGATGCCGTTGCCCTGGCCAACAGCCTGGTCGAGGTTGCCAATGGCGCCGGCTTGAACGCTTCCGCGCTGGTGACCGGGATGAACGAGCCGCTGGCGTCGGCCGCCGGCAATGCGGTCGAGGTGAAGAATGCCGTCGATTTCCTCACCGGCCGCTATCGCGACCGGCGGCTGGAGGATGTGACGCTGGCGCTGGCCGCCGAGATGCTGCAGTCGTCGGAGCTAGTCTCGTCCAACCAGGACGGTATCAGGCGCGCCACCGAAGCGCTTGCCGGCGGCCGTGCGGCGGCCATCTTCGCGCGGATGGTGTCCGGGCTTGGCGGTCCCGGCGATTTCATCGAGAACCCGGAAAAATATTTGCCGACGGCGCCGGTCGAACTGGCCGTGAAAGCGGAACAGGATGGGTTTGTGACCGGGATCGCCACGCGCGATATCGGGCTTGCCGTCATATCGCTCGGTGGCGGGCGTTCCCGTCCGGACGACAAAATCGATCATGCCGTCGGTTTGACCAGACTGTTGCCTGTCGGCGCCGAGGTGCGCTCAGGCGAGGCCCTGGCGCTGGTGCATGCCCGCACCGACGCGGAGGCCGAGGCGACTGCAGCCGCCGTCCGTGCTGCTTATGCGGTCGGAGTTTCCAAGCCGCCCGCCGAGAAAACCGTGCTCAGGCGGATATTGGCTCGCTGATCGGACTTACTGAGCGAGCAGCATCGAGCCGTCCTGGACCTGGTATTTCTGCAGCCGCTGCAGGAAGCTCATGCCGATCAGGTTGACCTGCAGCGCGTTGTCGTCGAGCACCATGGCCTGCACGTTGTCGATCGAGATCTTGCCGATCTGTAGGCGGGCGAGCGTCACCACGGCGGCCTTGATCGCCCCGTTGGCGGTGTTCACCTGACGATTGAAATCGGACGGATTGAGCGAGATGCCGATCCTGCGCGCGGTCGACACGTTGATGGCGACCAGCGTCGCGCCGGTGTCGATCATGCCGTCGATCTGGCGGCCGTTGAGCTTGAACTGCGATGTGAAGTGGCCGCGCCCGTCGGCATTGACCAGCACCTGGCGGCCGAGCGGCATCGGCGTCGCCGGCTTGTCCGGGACCGAAGCGAGATTGACCTGCGGCGGCGCTGCCCGCCGCGAGGCGGCGGTCGATTGCAACAGGCCGTCCACCAGATGCGGATTCGCCTGATAGACGATCGGAATCGAGGCCGAGGTTCCGGCAAAGATGCCAAGGATGAGAAGCCTGCGCAGCATGGATGCCCCCTAGAGCGTTTCACAGAAACGGTGAAACGCTCTATCTCTTTTTTACGCAATTCCGGACGGAAAACCGCTACGCACTTTTCCTGGAATTGCTCAAGCGAAGTTGCATCCTAAAGCCGACATGGTGTTTGCGGCTTTAACGCGTGACGGAACCGCTTGTCTGCGTAAACGGGCGGTAAAGAAGGGCGCTCACTTTGTCCCGTACATGCGGTCGCCGGCATCGCCGAGTCCGGGCATGATATAGCCCTTGTCGTTCAGCTGGCGGTCGATCGAGGCGGTGAAGATCGGCACATCCGGATGCGCCTTGGTGAAGCGCTCGACGCCCTCGGGGGCGGCAAGCAGGCAGAGGAAGCGGATGTTGGTGGCGCCGCGGCCCTTCAGCTTGTCGATCGCGGCGATCGCCGAATTGGCGGTCGCCAGCATCGGATCGACGACGATCACCAGACGGTCGGCAAGATCGCTCGGCGCCTTGAAGAAATACTCGACGGCTTCCAAAGTCTCGTGGTCGCGGTAGAGGCCGATATGCGCGACGCGTGCCGCCGGCACCAGGTCGAGCAGGCCTTCGAGCAAGCCGTTGCCGGCGCGCAGCACCGAAGCGAAGACCAGCTTCTTGCCTTCAAGCGTCGGTGCCTCCATCTCCTCGATCGGCGTCTCGATCATGGTCGTGGTCAGTTCGAGGTTGCGGGTCACCTCATAGCCAAGCAGGAGTGAAATCTCGCGCAGCAGCCGCCGGAAGCCGGCAGTCGAGGTCTCCTTCTTGCGCATGATGGTCAGCTTGTGCTGGACAAGGGGATGGTCGACGACGGTGACGCCCTGCATGATGTGCTCCGACTGGTTCGCAGTGGGTAGTGAATAGTCAGTAGTGAGTAGTGAATAGTGAGCCGATTTGCGAGTCCTCGCCCCGGGAAAGCGCCGGCCTTCAACCGCTCGATGCACGCCCGGCTAAGTCAGCCCCTACTGACTACTCCCCACTGACTACTCACCGCACCTTCGCATCCAGCCGGCTCAGCAACGCTCCCTTGGTCCTCTTGTCGACGAAGGCGGCCTCGATGGCCGTTCTGGTGATCCCGGCCAGCGCCTTGTCGTTCATGGCGAAATGCTCGGCGGCGATATCGTATTCGCGCTTCAGCGAGGTCCAGAAATAGGGCGGGTCGTCGGAGTTGAGCGTCACCTTGCAACCGGCGGCGCGCAGCGCAGGAAAGGGATGGTCGGCGAAGCTGTCGAACACTTTCAGCGCAATGTTGGAAGCCGGGCAGCATTCCAGCACCACGCCTTCAGCGGCGATGCGGCGGACGAGGTCCGAATTCTCGATGGCGCGAACGCCATGGCCGATGCGGGAAGGGCGGATGTGGTCGAGGGCCGCCTTGACACTTTCCCAGCCCATCAATTCGCCGGCATGGATGGTGATGCCGAGGCCCGCCTCGCGCGCGATCTCGAAGGCGCGCACATAATCCTCGAAGTCGCCGATGCGCTCGTCGCCGGCGACGCCGAAACCGGTCACCAGCGGATGGCCGCAGCGCGCCGCGAAGCGCGCCGCCTGCTCGATCGCCTCGACCCCGATATGGCGCACGCCGGTGACGATCATGCGGCCCTCGATGCCGGTCTTGGCCTTGGCGCGGGCCATGCCTTCGCCCAGCGCATCCGTATAGGCCTTTGGCGAGAGCCCGGCCATTTTCGCATGGTCCGGCGAGGTGAAAACCTCGGAATAGATGGCGCCGTCGCGGGCGAGGCTGGTCAGATAATAGTCGGCGAGGCGCGCATAGTCCTCTTCCGTGCGGAAAAGGTCGGAGGCGAAATCGTAGGCGGCGAGAAACGAGGTGAAATCGTGCCAGACGAAGGAACCGTTCTGAATATAGGGCGACGGGTCCTTGCCGTATTTGCGCGCCTGGCTGACGACAAGCTCGGGCGCCGCCGCCCCTTCGATGTGGCAGTGCAATTCGGCCTTCAAAATCATGCGGTCATCCCGTCCGGTATGCTGCTCTCGCGCAGATTCTGGCCGGAAAATCATGCGAAACCTTTCCCGACCGGGTTTTGAAAGCGCGGCCGAAAACCGCGCCTTGGACAATAGCGTCGGCACCATCGATCGGCTATGGTCCCGCCGGTTTTATGACGGATCAAAATAATGTCAGTTGAGAGAACCACGGCCGCGGGCGGCATGGAAACCTCCTATGGTTTCAGGAAGGTTGGGGAAAGCGAGAAGCAGCCCCTCGTCAACGACGTCTTCCATAAGGTGGCCAATCGATACGACCTCATGAACGATCTGATGTCGGCGGGGTTGCATCGATTGTGGAAGGACGCGATGGTCGCCTGGCTCAATCCCCCCAAAAAGGTGGGCTGGAAGGTGCTCGACGTCGCCGGCGGCACCGGCGATATCGCCTTCCGAATCGTCGAGGCCAGCCAGCGCCAGGCCCATGCCACGGTGCTCGACATCAACGGCTCGATGCTGGCCGTCGGCCGCGACCGCGCCGAGAAGCAAGGCCTTGCGGCAAACACCGACTTCGTCGAGGCCAATGCCGAGGCGCTGCCGTTCGAGGACGATACTTTCGATGCCTATACGATCGCGTTCGGCATCCGCAACGTGCCGCGCATCGAGGTCGCTCTCGATGAAGCCTATCGCGTGCTGAGGCGCGGCGGACGGTTCCTGTGCCTGGAATTCTCCGAGGTCGAGATGCCGCTGCTCGACAAGGCCTATGAGGCCTGGTCGTTCAACGCGATCCCCAGGATCGGCAAGGCGGTCACCGGCGATGGCGAGCCCTACTCTTATCTCGTCGAATCCATCCGCAAGTTTCCCAACCAGCAGAATTTCGCGGCAATGATCACCCGCGCCGGCTTCGACCGCGTCACTTTCCGCAACTATTCGGCCGGCATTGCCGCCCTTCATTCCGGCTGGAAGCTTTGAGGCAGGACCCTTTGAAGCAGGCCCCTTTGAATCCGGCTGGGCAATGAGCAGCGTCGGCGCCGCCTTCAGGCTCGCCAGGGCCGGCTGGGTGCTGGTTCGCGAAGGCGTCGTCGCGGCATTGCCTGGCGAAGAGCTCTCCGGCATGCCGAAATTCGGCTGGCGCGTGGCGCGGCTTTTTACCCGCCGCCGGGCGCTGAGTTATCAGCGTGGCGACAGACTGGCGCGGGCGGTGGTGCGGCTCGGACCCTCCTACGTCAAGCTCGGCCAGTTCCTGGCGACGCGGCCCGACGTCGTCGGCAACGACATGGCGCTTGACCTCGCGCTCTTGCAGGACAAGATGCATACCTTCCCGAACGCGGAGGCGGTTCACGCGATCGAAGCCTCGCTCGGGCGCGCAATAGACGATCTCTATGCCAACTTTGGGGATCCGGTTGCCGCCGCCTCGATCGCGCAGGTGCATGGCGCCGACGTGGCTCGTGAGGGAACGACGTCACGCGTCGCGGTGAAGGTGATCCGGCCCGGCGTGCGTCACCGCTTCTTCCAGGATCTCGAAAGCTACTTCCTCGCCGCCCACCTGCAGGAGAAATACATCCCCTCGTCGCGGCGGCTGCGTCCGGTCGAGGTGACCCAAACGCTGGCCCAGACCACCAAGGTCGAGATGGATCTGAGGCTCGAGGCGGCGGCGCTTTCGGAGCTCGGTGAGAACACCAAGGACGATCCGGGCTTCCGCGTGCCGGCGGTCGACTGGGAACGGACCGGCCGCGACGTGCTCACCATGGAGTGGATCGACGGCATCAAGATGAGCGATCTGGCCGGCCTTGCCGCCGCCGGTTACGACCTCAAGGCGATCGCCGCCAATCTTATCCAGTCGTTCCTCAGGCACACGCTGCGCGACGGCTTCTTCCACGCCGACATGCATCCGGGCAACCTGTTCGTCGAGGCGAACGGCACCATCGTCGCGGTCGATCTCGGCATTGCCGGGCGGCTCGGCAAGAAGGAGCGGCGCTTCCTTGCCGAGATCCTCTACGGCTTCATCGTGCGCGACTATCATCGCGTCGCCGAGGTGCATTTCGAGGCCGGCTACGTGCCGCGCCAGCACAATGTCTCGGCCTTCGCGCAGGCGATCCGCGCTATCGGCGAGCCGATCCACGGCCAGTCGGCCGAGACCATCTCGATGGCCAAGCTTCTGACGCTTCTGTTCGAGGTCACCGAGCTCTTCGACATGGCGGCGCGGCCGGAACTGATCCTGCTGCAGAAGACGATGGTCGTGGTCGAGGGCGTGGCGCGCACGCTCGATCCTGCCTTCAACATGTGGAAGACGGCGGAACCGGTGGTCGGCGACTGGATCGCCGGCAATCTCGGTCCGCGCGGGTGGCTCACCGACGCGCGCGACGGCACCAAGGCGTTGCTGGCGCTCGCGCGCCAGGCGCCGGATCTCGCCGCCCGCACCGACCGGCTGTCGCGCGAGATCGACCTGATGGCCGAGAACGGCCTGCGCTTCGACGAGGCGACCGCACGCGCCATCGGCAAAGCCGAAGCGCGCCACACCCGCTCCGGCCGCGTGGCGCTGTGGGTGATCGCGCTGACCTTGATCTACATCGCGTGGAAATTGCTCTGATTGCAGTCCGGCTTGCCGCAATTTGATTGCATTGATATCATTGCAATCGCTATCTGAAAGCGAGCGCAATCACATGGCCAGCATCACGATCCGGAATCTCGACGACGAGGTCAAAGACCTGCTGCGACAACTTGCGGCCGAAAATGGCTGCTCGATGGAGGAGCAGGCGCGGGCGATGATCCGGGCCGCGGTCGAAGGCCGGACAGGGCAGGCCGACCGCATCGGCCGGATCGAGCAGGCGCTGCGTGCGCTGACCGGTTCCAAAGAGCAGGTGACGCCGGTTGTCGCCGCTACCGGCAAGCCGGTTCCGCGAGGCTCTCTTTCCGGCAAACGCATCCTGCTCATCATCGGCGGCGGCATCGCCGCCTACAAGGCGCTCGACCTGATCCGGCGGCTGCGCGAGCGCGGCGCGTCGGTGCGGGTGGTGATGACGTCGGCTGCGCAGGAATTCGTCACCACGCTGTCGGTTGGCGCGCTTTCGGCGGATCATGTCTTCACCGAATTGTTCGACCGCAAGGACGAGCACGATGTCGGCCATATCCGTCTGTCGCGCGAGGCCGACCTGCTGGTCGTCGCGCCGGCGACCGCCGACCTGATGGCGAAGCTTGCCAACGGCCATGCCAACGACCTTGCCTCGACCGTGCTTCTGGCCACCGACAAGAAGGTGCTGATGGCGCCGGCGATGAACCCGAAGATGTGGTCGCATCCGGCGACGCGGCGCAATCGGGCGACGCTGCAGAAGGACGGCATCGCCTTTGTCGGTCCCGCGAGAGGCGAGATGGCCGAAAGCCATGAAGCGGGCGAGGGCCGCATGGCCGAGCCGCTGGAGATCGTCGCCGCAGTCGAGGCGATGCTCGACGAGAAGCCGAGGCCGCTTGCCGGCCGCAGGATCATCGTTACCTCGGGGCCAACGCATGAGCCGATCGATCCGGTGCGCTACATCGCCAACCGCTCATCCGGCAAGCAGGGCCATGCGATTGCGGCCGCACTTGCGAAGCTCGGCGCCGATGTGCGGCTCGTCTCCGGTCCGGTCACCATCGCCGATCCGGATGGTGTTGCGACCATTCACGTCGAAACGGCCGCCCAGATGAAGCAAGCGGTCGAGAGGCTGCTGCCGGCGGATGCCGCCGTGTTCGTCGCCGCGGTCGCCGACTGGCGCACGGCGAATGCCGCCGGCGAGAAGATCAAGAAGGTTGCGGGCAAGGGACTGCCTTCGCTGCGGATGGTCGAGAACCCGGACATCCTTGCCGGCATCGGCCATCATGCCCAGCGACCCGGCCTCGTCGTCGGCTTCGCCGCCGAGACACAGGACCTCATCGCCAATGCCAAGGCCAAGCTCAGGAAAAAGGGCGCCGACTTCATCGTTGCCAATGACGTTTCGCACGAAAGCGGCGTCGGTCCGGCCGGTGTGATGGGCGGCGACCGCAACAAGGTGCGCATCGTCTCCAGGACGGGTGTCGAGGAATGGCCGGAAATGGGCAAGGACAAGGTGGCGGCGCGGCTCGCCGCGCTGATTGCCGAGCGCCTGGAGCAGACCCTTGTGGTCTGAGCTTTGAGGGCGGCGGCGTCAACCTGCCGCAAGTCGCGGCTGGTTTGTTGCCAGGAAGATCTTCAGCGCTGCCAGGCACCCGAAAACGCCGAGCGGCACGAAGGCCAGAAACAGCCAGCCGGCGACAGAAGCGGCCGCGCCGCGGCTCAGCCCTTCGGAGAAGCCGCTGGCATTGGCGATGATGCCCGCGACTGCCGCGCCGACCGCGTAGCCGATGCGCTGCATGGTCGGCACGGCGGCCGAGGCGATGGTCTGCTCGTCCGGCGCCGCCGACGCGACGATGATGCGGGTCAGGAACGGCCAGGCGACGCCGAAGCCGCCGCCCTGCAAAAGGGCGCAGAGCAGGATCAGCGGGATCGAGCCGGAAGGGATCGTATAGGCGAAGCCGGCAATGCCGCAGGCAATCATCAGCGCGCCGACGAGGATGATCGACCGTTCGCGCTCCGGCGGCGCGTTGGCGACGAGGATCGACAGGATCGACCATGAGATCGATTCGGCAGCGATGATGTAGCCGCTGGTAAGCAGCGGGATGCCGTGCAACGTGGTGAGAAGCAGCGGCCCGTATATGCCGAAGGAACAGGTCGCCACCGAAAAGACAGCGACCATGGTCATGCCGGTGCCGACGGGCGAGCGCCACGAAAACAGATTTGACGGGAACAGCCGCGACCCTGGTCTCAGTGCGTCGACCCAAACGAACAGTGCCAGACCGATCAGACCGAGGCAAAGCAGCAGCGACGAGCGCAGCGGGGCGATGTCGACGCCGGCGGTCGCGATCAAGACCACGCCGAGGGCAAGGCAGGCGAGCGCGCCGTAGGGGAAAGGCGGCGCGGCATCGCCCGAAGCGCGCGGCCGCGAGGCGACGGCGGTGTTGAGAACGGTGAGACTGGCAAGCGCGACTGCGATGCCGCCCAGCGCGAAGATGCCGACCGCCCAGCGCCAGGACAGAAGCTCGACCATGATCGCGCCGATCATCGGGCCGCTGAAGGCGGCGATGCCCCAGATCGCCGACATCACGCCGAAAAGCTGCGGCCAGATGCTGCGTGCAAACAACCGCTCGACGGAGACAAACGCCAGCGACACCAGCGCGCCGCCGCCAAAGCCTTCGATCAGCCGCCCGGCGAGGAACTGGATCATCGACGGCGCGACGGCGCTCACCAATGCGCCGGCCGCGTAAAGGAGGGCTGCGACCGTCATGTTGCTGCGCAGGCTGACATAGCTGACAAGCCGCCCGGCGGCTGCGCCCGCGGTGATGGCGCCAAGCTCGTAGATTGCCAGCGACCAGCCGACCAACTGCACGCCGTCCAGTTCGCCGACCATCGCCGGCATCACCGTCGCCACCATCGTCTCGTTGGTGGCGTAAAGCAGGATGCCGAGGTTGATGAAGCAGAAGCGCGCCAGATCGCCGCTCGCCCACAGCGCCCGCCAGTTCACCTTGTTGCCGCCAGCTGCCGTCACGTCGATCTCCTGGTTGCCAACGGCAGCCTTCATTCACTTTGGAGAAGGCGCCAGGTCCAGTTCGGCAGGGCTTGTAGAACCTCAAGCGCAGTTGAGCTCAAGCGGATTCTTCACGGATTCCGACACGATTTGTGCCGAGGCTATCGGCTCCCAAAAGCAATCGGCCCGGAACACCTGTTCCGGGCCGAGCGTTTCGCGGCGGATTCTGAAGCCGAAGCTTCACTTGTAGGAGTGGACGAGGTCCAGCGAGGCCACGGTGACGGCCAGGTTGACGCCCGTCTGTGCCTGGACGCTCAGCGGCTCAAGCATGAAGGCACTGTCCAGTCCGCCGACCAGGACATTGGCGCCGCCGCCGGTGACGACGCTCGCCTCGGCGTTGACGCCATAGTAGCTGCCGGCGAGATCGCCCGCATCATGACTGCGGGTGGCGGCAAGCACCGCCCAGACAAGCTGGCCCTGATGCGTCTTGCCGACGTCGACGCCGAGCTTGGAGATCATTCCGGTGTAAATCTCGGCCGGGCCGTGATGAGAGGGTCTGAAGACGCAGGAGACGCCCTTGTTCGACGTGATGACGTAGCCGACGCCGCCGTCGATTGTGCAATCGAGCGTGCCGAGCCGGAGCGTGCCGGCACTGACTGGAGATGCGAGGACCGTGGCGGCAAGCGCAGCAGCGGCACAGGCAAGTATTTTGATCATTGGAAAGGTCCTTTCACGAAAATTTTGGCCCCGGCTTAAACGATCGAGGTGCGCGGAGCGTTCCGCTGAAACCTTGGCGCGAACATGGCAAAGGTTAACGCATCGGCCTGGGCGGTTAACGGGTCGCTATCGGCGTCTCTGGGGAGCAACACCACGGTTGCCGGCGGCGACCGAGCGATCGGGCACGACGCCGCGATCGGGGACGACGCCTAAGCGTCGTGCAATACACCTTCCAGGTGTCAGCTTCCAATCAGCTGGCGTTGCCACCGGTGCGGGACAGGCCGTCCTTGGCCGGCTGGTAGTTGGGGTCGAGGTGGATAGCCTCGCGGTAGGACTTGGCCGCCCTTACCTTGTCGCCGCGCTTTTCGTAGATCAGCGCCTGGTTGGCCCAGGCCTCGGCATTCTTGCCGTCGAGCTTGATGGCCATGTTGAAGTCGGAGAAGGCGTTGTCCTCGTCGCCCGTCGCCAGATAGGAGAGGCCGCGGCCGTTGTAGGGCTCGGCGGCATCCGGCGCCAGCGAGATGGCGGTCGAGAAGTCCTCGATGGCGAATTTGTGCTGGCCCTGGCTCTGATAGATCAGGCCGCGATTGTGGTAGGCGCGCGCGTCGGTGGTGTCGAGCTGGATCGCCTTCTGGAAGTCGTTGAAGGCATCCTGGGTACGGCCCGCCTTGCGGTAGAGATTGCCGCGGCCGATATAGGCGGCGTCGTAATTGGCGTTGATCTGGATCGACCGGTTGTAGTCGGCTAAAGCTGCTTCCTGGTTGCCGAGGAAGCGCTGGATCAGCGCACGGTTCGAATAGGCCTGGTAGAAACTCGGGTTGAGCTGGATGGCCTGGTTGAAGTCCTTGAGCGCCGCCTGGTACTGGCCGCCGCGGCCATAGGCCGAGCCGCGCACATTATAACCTTCCGGATCCTGCGGATTGCGCTGGATGACCGCCGAAAGCGACGAGATGTTCTCGCTTGAGCCTTGCGCCTTGTCGATCGAGTTGAACTCACCCGTCGGGGCCGTCTGGCACGCTGCAAGCGACAGGCCCGAAAGCAGGACCGCCGTCAGGGCGAAGCCGCGAAAAGCGGCTTTGCGCTCCACGGTAATTGCGTTCATCTTTGTCCTCACTGCCGCGGCGCCGTCAGTCCGTTCCCTCTCCGAACCGGCTTCCATGCACAAATAAAAAGGTGGCGGCGATTCCGCATCGCGCCACCCTCGGTATCCTTCGAAAAGGACGAAAAATAGGCGTTATGAGCGCGGCGAGCGCGATGCGCCGGCAGCACCAGCCGGAGCCGGGCGCGGGGTCATCGGCAGCAGGCCTTCGCGCTGGGCGCGCTTACGGGCCAGCTTGCGGGCGCGGCGCACGGCTTCGGCCTTCTCGCGGGCACGCTTCTCGGACGGCTTCTCGTAATGACCGCGCATCTTCATTTCGCGGAAAATACCTTCGCGCTGCATCTTCTTCTTCAGCGCGCGAAGCGCCTGATCAACGTTGTTGTCGCGGACGAGTACCTGCACGGGCAATCCTGTCTTCGGGTTTGATATCGTTAGGCAAACAGCCATAGCTGCAATGCCTCCGCGGCAAGTTGCACCGCGAATTGTGGCGGCTGATAGCAGAATCACGCTGTGCTGTCCACCGCTGATTGCGGGAGCCGCGATCAAAAACCGGCGTGCCGCGCCTGACTTTACCTCAGCCCTCCGCCGCCGCCAGATGGAGGCGCGCGAAATCCTCGAAGAATTCGCCATAATCGCAGGTGATTTCCTCGTCGGCCGCGATGTCGCGCGTGGCGGTGGCGCCGCCATATTGCGAGAAATCGGTGTTCGGTCGCTCCGAATGGTTCATGAAACGGCCGTTGTCGACCTCATAGACCATGAAGCCGGGCTTGTCCGGGCTCGGATAGGCATAGCGGTCCAGCAACTCGCGCAGATGCGGCGGCGCCGCCTCGTATTTTTGCATCGGGATGAGCCGGTCGAAATCGGGATTAAGCCGCCAGATCGAGGCGCCCTTTTTTATCGGTTCGGCGGCAAAAACGCCGACGCCTTCGATGGCGCTTTGGGCGACATAGGTTCTGATCAGCAGCATCGTTCCGGTCCGATTTCGACGGGCAACCAAAATCGTCAAATCCGACCGGAATGCAAGGCCGCGCAGCGACATTTTTGGCTAGCGGGCATGCTGGCGCCCGCCAATCCGTTCACGTCCGGTTGATCGAGACGCCGCCGTCGGCAAACAGCGCCGTGCCGGTGGTGAAGCTCGATGCGTCGGAAGCCAGATAAAGTGCCGAGCGGGCGATCTCTTCCGGCCGAGCCATGCGCTTCAGGGCATGAATGCCTTCGACGAAGGCACGAGCTTCTGGCGTGGTCGTCGTCGCGCCCGGCGTGTCGGTGCCGCCCGGCAGCAGCGCGTTGACCCGCAATCCGCGGGGCCCGTACTCGGCGGCCAGCACCTGCGTCAGGCCGATCAGGCCGGCCTTGGCCGCGGCATAGGCCGCCATGCCCGGCATGCCCGCGGTGTAGCCGACAAAGCTCGAGGTGAAGATCAGCGAGCCGCCGCCGCGCTCCAGCATGGCCGGTATCTGGTGCCTGGCGGCGAGGTAGGCGCTGGTCAGGTTGGTGTCCATCGTCTCGTGCCAGGTCGCCGGCGCCATGTCGGGCACCGGCCCCATCACGCCGACAGCGCCGGCGTTGTTGAAGGCGATGTCGAGGCCGCCAAATCTTGCGACGGCGAGTTCGACGAGCGCCTTCGCATGGGCCTCGTCCCTTACATCGCCGGCAAGTGCAGCCGCTGTGCCGCCGGCCGCCTCGATTTCGTCGACCAGCGCGCCGAGCTCAGCCTGCCGTCGCGCCGCGACGACGAGATTTGCACCATGTTCGGCAAACAATTTGGCGGTGGCGCGGCCGATGCCGGAGCTGGCGCCGGTGACGATGGCGACTTTGTTGGCGAGTGCGAACATTTTCCACATCCTTCCTTTGTGCCGGCCTTGCCGGCGGTTGGACGTGAAGTCGCAGATGAGGATTGCCGCGGCCACCCGAAACCCGCAAAGACCGCGGTTGGTCTACTGCCGCAACAGCCAACCCAGCCGGTCCAGTGAAAAGGCGTAGCTGAGGGAAATCAGCAGCGCCATGACAATGCCCGCGGCCTCATGGCCGGCCAGGTAGAAGCCAGCGGCACCGCCAAACAATATGATAAGTTCCAGCACCAGCCTGACGGCGCCCGGCACCGGCACCGGGGCCCGGCCCGATCGGCTCGGATCATCGAGTACGGCGAAGGTGCCCCACGACACAGCCGCGACGATCGGCAAGGCGATTGCGAGAATCCAGCGCCCGAACTCGGCCGGAAAGCTCCAGCCGGCCATGCCCAGGCCAAGCAGCGCGGAAAGCTCGAGCAGAAAGCGCAGGGTCAGGTTCCACCAGGCGTTGCCCATCATTGTTCTCCAGCGTCACGCGACAGGAAGTGTCGCTGAAGACAGTCACCGAAGCTAGCCGGATGTCTCATTTTGACCGCGGCGCAAAACGGCAAGCGCCGTCGCAAACAGCGCAAGGATGACATCGCGGTTTCGCTAGTGATACACCTCGCGTGACGGGAGAGGCCCGGACTACATCCGCGATTTTTTGGCGCGAGGCTTAACGTGAAGAAATACTCGGTATTCGCCATTGCCCGCGAGGCGATGCGCGGCCACAAGGGCTGGGAAGAACAGTGGACCTCGCCCGAGCCGAAGAAGGAATACGACGTCATCATCGTCGGCGCCGGCGGACACGGACTGGCGACGGCCTATTACCTGGCGAGCGAGCACGGCATCACCAACGTCGCGGTGTTGGAGAAGGGCTGGCTCGGCGGCGGCAATACGGGCCGCAACACCACTATCATCCGCTCGAACTACCTCTATGACGAAAGCGCCGGCATCTACGACCATGCGCTTAAGCTGTGGGATGGGCTCAGCCAGGAGCTCAACTACAACGTCATGTATTCGGCGCGCGGCGTCATGATGCTGGCGCACAACGTCCATGACGTCCAGGTGCTGAAGCGGCATGTCCATGCCAACCGCCTCAACGGCATCGACAATGAATGGCTGACGCCGGAGCAGGCGCAGGAGTTCTGCCCGCCCCTCAACATTTCCAGGGAAGCGCGCTATCCGGTGATGGGCGCGGCGTTGCAGCGGCGGGGCGGCACGGCGCGCCACGACGCGGTCGCCTGGGGCTATGCGCGCGGCGCCTCGGCGCGCGGCGTGCACATCATCCAGAATTGCGAGGTCACCGGCGTCAAGCGCGCCGCCAATGGCGCGGTCGCCGGCGTCGAGACGACACGCGGCTTCATCGGCGCCAAGAAGGTCGGCGTGGTCGCGGCCGGCCATTCGTCGGTGATCATGAACATGGCGGGCGTGCGAATGCCGCTCGAAAGCTATCCGCTGCAGGCGCTGGTGTCGGAGCCGGTCAAGCCGGTGGTGCCCTGCGTGGTGATGTCGAACACGGTGCATGCCTATATCTCGCAGTCCGACAAGGGCGAGCTCGTCATCGGCGCCGGCACCGACCAGTACGTCTCCTATTCGCAGACCGGCGGCCTGCACATATTGCAGCACACGCTCGATGCCATCTGCGAGATGTTCCCGATCTTCACCCGCATGAAGATGCTGCGCTCGTGGGGCGGCATCGTCGATGTGACGCCCGACCGCTCGCCGATCCTGGCGAAGACGCCGGTCAAGGGCCTATACGTCAATTGCGGCTGGGGCACGGGCGGCTTCAAGGCGACGCCCGGCTCCGGCAATGTCTTTGCGCACACGATCGCGAAGGACGACCCGCATCCGATCAACGCGCCCTTCACGCTCGAGCGCTTCCGCACCGGCCGCCTCATCGACGAGGCCGCAGCGGCGGCGGTGGCGCATTGATGATGGGCCAAATGACCCTTCAGCCGCTTTGCGATCAACCGGCCGGCGCGCGCGTCGGTCACGGCAAGTTTTAGGATCACCCAGATGCTTCTCATCCGCTGCCCCTATTGCGAGGAAGAGCGCCCGGAACTCGAGTTTCGCAATGCCGGCGAGGCGCATATCGCGCGCTCCACCAACATTGCCGGCGAGAGCGACGACGACTTCGAGAAATTTTTCTTCATCCGCGCTAACCCGAAGGGCGTCATCTATGAGCGCTGGCGGCACATCCATGGCTGCGCGCGCTTCTTCAATGCGGTGCGCGACACCGTCACCGACAAGTTCGTCATGACCTACAAGGCCGGTGAGCCGAAGCCCGCGAAGCTGCCTGGATCCGCGAAATGAGCGCCGCATTCCGCATTTCCGGCGCCGGTCGCCTGAAGCAGGCCAAGACCGCGCCGTTCAGCTTCGACGACAAGTCCTATACGGGTATCGAGGGCGATACGCTGGCCTCGGCGCTGCTCGCCAACGGCGTGCACCTGGTCGGCCGCTCGTTCAAATATCATCGGCCGCGCGGCTTTCTTTCGGCCGGCGCGGAGGAGCCCAACGCGCTGGTGCAGATCGTGCGCGACGATGCACGCAAGACGCCGAACGTGCGGGCGACCGTGCAGGAACTCTATGACGGGCTGGCCGCCAATTCGCAGAACCGCTGGCCGTCGCTCGCCTTCGACGTCGGTGCGGTGAACGACATCGCCTCGCCGCTGTTCTCGGCCGGCTTCTACTACAAGACTTTCATGTGGCCGAAATCGGCCTGGAAGAACCTTTACGAGCCGAAGATCCGCGCCGCGGCCGGCCTCGGCGTTTCTCCCGACAAGCCGGATCCGGACCATTATGCGGCGCGCTACGCCCATTGCGAGGTGCTGGTGCTGGGCGGCGGCGCTGCCGGTATTGCCGCGGCCCTTGCCGCGGCCGAGACCGGCGTGCGGGTGATCCTCGCCGACGAGCAGGCGGAATTCGGCGGCAGCCTGCGCTTCGAGAGCGGCGCCAGGATCGACGGAGAGAACGGCTATGTCTGGGCGCAAGCCGCGATCGCCAGACTGAAGGCGATGGACAATGTACGCGTGCTCTCTCGCACCACTGCCTTTGGCTATTACGCGCAGAATTTCGTCGGCCTCGTCGAGCGAGTCAGCGACCATCTCAAGAGCCCCGGCCGCGAGTTGGCGCGCGAGCGCCTGTGGCAGGTCCGCGCGGGCCGAGTCGTGATCGCGACCGGCGCCATCGAGCGGCACATGGTCTTCGCCAACAACGATCGGCCGGGCGTGATGCTCGCTTCGGCGGCGCGCACCTATCTCAACCACTATGGCGTCGCCGTCGGCAGGAATGTCGGGGTCTACACGGCCAACGACTCCGCTTACGCTGCGGCGATCGACCTCAAGAAGGCCGGCGTCAATATCGCGGCGATCGTCGACCTGCGCGACAATCCGTCGGGACCGGTGATCGACGAGGCGAGGGGTCTCGGCATCGAGATCAATTTTGGCCGCGCCGTGGTCAGCGCCGGCGGCAAGCTGCGCGTATCGTCGATGACCGTGCAGCCAAAGAACGGCGGTGGCGAACGGACCATCCCGGTCGACGCCATCCTGATGTCGGCCGGCTGGACGCCGTCGGTGCACCTGTTTTCGCAGTCGCGCGGCAAGGTCGCCTTCAACGACGAGACCAAGCGCTTCGTGCCGGGCACCTATGCACAGGATTGCGTGTCAGTCGGCGCCTGCAACGGCACCGACGGATTGGCCGCCTCGGTCGACGAGGCTTACGCGGCCGGCGCCAAGGCCGCGAAGGAGGCCGGCGGCAAGGATTCCATCGTCAAGACGGGCAAGAGCGCCAAGCCGAAGGTCGATGCCGGCGAGAGCTGGTCGCGCGGCATGCTGGGCGCAGCGCCCGGCGCCGGACCGGGCACAACGATCAAGGCCTTCGTCGATTTCCAGAATGACGTCACAGCCAAGGATATCCGTCAGGCGGTGCATGAAGGCATGCACTCGATCGAGCATGTCAAGCGCTTCACCACCAACGGCATGGCGACCGACCAGGGCAAGACGTCGAACATGCATGGCCTGGCGATCGCCGCCGAGACGCTCGGCAAGCCGATCCCGCAAGTGGGCCTCACCACCTTCCGCGCGCCCTATACGCCGGTGACCTTCGGCTCGATCGTCGGGCATGCGCGCGGCGCCCTGTTCGATCCGACCCGCCGCACGGCAACACATGGCTGGGCGGCTGCCCAAGGTGCTGTGTTCGAGGATGTCGGGCACTGGAAACGCGCGTGGTATTTCCCCAAGGCCGGCGAGGATATGCACGCCGCAGTCGACCGCGAATGCGTGACGGTGCGCAAGGCGGCCGGCCTGTTCGACGCCTCGACGCTGGGCAAGATCGAGGTTGTCGGGCCGGACGCGGCGAAGTTCATGGAACTGCTCTACACCAACCCGTGGGAGAAGCTGGAAACCGGCCGCTGCCGCTATGGCATCATGCTGCGCGAGGACGGCTTCATCTATGACGACGGCGTCGTCGGCAGGCTGGCGCCGGACCGCTTCCATGTAACGACGACGACCGGCGGCGCGCCGCGCGTCATGAACCACATGGAGGATTACCTCCAGACCGAATTTCCGCATCTCAATGTCTGGCTGACTTCGATCACCGAACAATGGGCTGTCATCGCGGTGCAAGGACCGAGCGCGCGGAAGATTATTGAACCTTTGGTCGAAGGCATCGACATGTCGGACGAGGCGATGCCGCATATGTCGGTGCGTGAGGGCAAGATCTGCGGCGTGCCGACGAGGCTGTTCCGCATGTCCTTCACCGGCGAACGCGGCTTCGAGGTCAACGTGCCGGCCGATTACGGCGAGGCTGTCTGGGAAGCGCTGTGGGCCGAAGGCCAGAAGCATGGCGCGACCGCCTACGGCACCGAGTCGATGCACGTGCTGCGTGCCGAGAAGGGCTATATCATCGTCGGCCAGGACACCGACGGCACGGTGACGCCGAACGATGCCGGGCTCGACTGGGCGGTGGGCAAGAAGAAGACCGACTTCGTCGGCATTCGCGGCCTGACCCGCTCGGACCTGGTGGCCAAGGGCCGCAAGCAGCTCGTCGGTCTCAAGACCAAGGATCCGAAGGTGGTGCTGGAAGAGGGCGCGCAGATCGTCGATGATCCGAAGCAGGCTATCCCGATGAAGATGATCGGCCACGTCACCTCCAGCTATTGGTCGCAGAATTGCGGCCGCTCGATCGCACTGGCGCTGATAGCCGGCGGTCGCGACCGCATGGGGCAGACGCTCTATGTGCCGATGCCGAATGGCACGATCGAGGTGGAGGTCACCGGCATGGTGTTCGTCGACGAGAAGGGAGAACACCTCAATGGCTAAGGCCACCACCAAGACAAAAGCCGCCTCACCTTCCGTCGAGCGGCGTCCGGCATATGCCGGCCGCACGCTGTCGGCGCCCGGCGTGAAGGTGGAAATGCTGCCGCCGGCCGAGCGCATTTCGCTGCGCGCGCCGCAGGCTTCGCTCGCTGCGCTTTCCAGGGCGCTCGGCGTGGCGCTTCCGACCAAGCCGAAGACCTCGGCGACGAAGGACGGGCGCACGGCGCTGTGGCTCGGACCCGACGAATGGTTGATCATCGACGAAGCCGGCAACGATCCGCTCGCCGACTGCGCCAAGACCTCGGCGCTGCATTCGGTGGTCGGCATCTCGCACCGCAATGTCGCCATCTCGGTCTCCGGACCGGCCGCAGAAATGACAGTCAGTTCCGGCTGTCCGCAGGATCTGTCGCTCGACGCATTCCCGATCGGGGCTGCCTCGCGCACCATTCTCGGCAAGTCCGAGATCGTGCTGCTGCGCACCGCGTCCGATAGTTTCCGGGTGGAGTGCTGGCGCTCCTTCTCGGACTATGTCTTTACTTTGCTGTCGGAAGCGGCAAGCGACGCGGCGAACTGATTTTTCCGGCAGCCTCCGCCAGGAGGCGGCGTGGCGGAACCGAACCGTCGCCGCTCCGTTGCGTTTCCGCAACGCGCGAAGGGAGAAGCCGATGCCGTCCAAATCAGCGTCAAAGTCACCCAAGAAAACAGCTGCGGTCCGTTCGCTCGAGCAGGAGCGGCATCACATGATCGCGGAAGAAGAACTTGAGGAAGGCCTCGAGGACACGTTCCCGGCCAGCGACCCGGTGTCGATCACCGGCACCTCCATTTCCGGCGCGCCGGCAAAGCCGATAAAGGCCAAGGCCGTGCCAGGAACGAAACCGCGTAAGAAATAGGCTTGGGCGGATCGCTCAGGGCGACAAGCAAGGACGAAAAAGGGCGGCCAAGTGCCGCCCGTTTTCGTTGAGGTCTTGCCGATAGCGGTCAGAGGCCGGGCACGAACCACGGGCTGACATCGATGCCAAGCCGCGGGCTTTTGGTCGTCTGCGTGTTCTTGACGTCGGCCTTTTCCACGGAACCGGTCGCGGTGCAATCAAGAACCACATTGGCCTTGGTCTGGACGCAGGCTGCGGGGGTATGCTTGACCGGCTGGTTCGCGCCGGCAAAAGCGCCGCCCGAGAAAGCCAGCACGGTGGCGAGGGTGAGGATGGTCTTCTTCATTTTCCGTCTCCGTTAAATTCCGTACATGTACAATATACCGTACACATACGGTTAACGGAAGCTAAATTCAAGAGGGAATCTTGTACGCGTACGACAAATTTTCTTGAACGTAGGAATTCGCCGCCTCGTAGCAAGCGATCAGAGCGGTCGGTTGTGTTTGTTTTCGCGCAATTCCTGGTCGGAAAACCTGCGACATGCTTTCTTGGAACGGGAAGAGAAAGCCGGTCAGCAGTTGACGGGTGTTTCGGTGAGCGGGGGGATGTCCTGCGCCGACAGTCCGGCCAGCGTGAAATCGCACATGCGCTTCACATAGGCCTGGGCATCGCCGAACGGATAGAAGGGAAAGGTGATCAAGAGCGAGATCGTGCCGTGGCCGACGGTCCACAGCATGGTGGCGATAGCGCGCGGGTCGCCCTTGAGCTTGCCGGCGGCAACGCAGGCCTCGACGCGGCTGATCAGAACCTTCATGGCAGGGTTGCCCTCTTCCATGTCCTCGTAGCTGCGTCCCTCGGGAAGCTTGGTCTTCTCGGTCATGAAGACGGTGCGGTATTCGTTGGGATTGCCAAGACCGAAGGCGGCGTATTCGGTCATCACCGCCTTTAGCGCCTCTATCGGGTCGTCGGCGGGGTGCTCCTCGATGCGCCGGGCGAGCGTTTCGAAGGCGTCTTCCGCGAGCGCAAACAGGATGTCCTGCTTGTCTGCGAAATAGGAATAGACCGACATCGGCGCATAGCCGACGCGCTTGGCCAACTTGCGGATGGTCAGGCCCTCGTAGCCCTCTTCCTGCACCAGCTTGTGAGCTGCCGCGACCAATTCGGAGCGAAGCTCCGCCTTCTGCTTTTCGCGGCGTTTCTGAACGCTCAGCGTCAATGTCCGCCTGCCTTTGTGATTGGTTGCCTTACTAAATTATATACGCTGTACGGAAACGGACAAGAGAGCGTTCCGGTTCCGCTGCGTCCGCTCTAACTCTCTGTTTCCAACGGAGTTCCGGACGCAAAACGTCAGGCAGCTTTCCTGGAATTGCTCAAATCGCACCAATGCCGCCATCGAGCGCGAGCGCATGACCGGTCATGAAGGAATTGGCCGAGTCGGCTAGAAACAGGATGCCTGTGGTGATCTCATCCACCTCGCCGACACGTTTCATCGGCACGCCACGTGTGAGTTCCGCAAGCGCTTCGGCTTCGGGCGCGCCGGCGAAGCGGACGAAACCGTCGACCATCGCCGTGCGGGTGTGGGCCGGGCAGACGGCATTGATGCGTATCCCCTTGCTGGCATATTCGACGGCCGCCGAGCGCGTCAGCCCGACGACGCCATGCTTGGCAGCGGCATAAACCGACAGCTTGGGCGCACCCGAGAGGCCGGCGACCGAGGCGATGTTGACGATGACGCCGCCTTTGCCGCCTTCCTTGAACTGGCGTTCCATCTGCGGGATCTGGTGCTTCATGGCATAAAAGACGCCGAGCAGGTCGACCTCGACCACGCGGCGCGCCTCTTCCGAGGTCACCTGCGGCAGGCGTACGAAGCTGTGCACGATGCCGGCATTGTTGACGGCGATGTCGAGCCGGCCGAATTCTTCTACGGCCAGCTTCACCAGATCCTCGGAGAGTTTCTCCTCGGCAATGTTGCCGGCAAGCACCGTTGTCTCGGCGTCAAGCGTCGTGGCGAAAGCGCTCAGCGCATTCTCGTCGAGATCGGAGAGCACGAGCCGGGCGCCTTCGGCGGCGAAGGCTTTTGCAGCGCCGCTACCGAGACCGCCCGTCGCACCGGTGATGAGTACGCTCGCCCCGTTGAAACGGCCCATCGTTCAGCTCTCCCGTTTTTCAGCCGTTCTTGTCGATCAGTTCCACCGCGAGCGCGGCGAGCAGTTTTACCGCCTGGCCGTAGGTCTTTGCCTTTTCCGGATTGGAGGCATTGCCGTCCAGCGCGCGGCGATAGACGCCCTGGCAGATTGCCGCCAGCCGGAAGAAGGAGAAGGCCAGGAAGAAGGTCCAGTTGTCGATCGCCTCGATGCCGCGCCTCCGGCAGTAAGCGGTGACATAAGCCTGCTCGGAAGGCAGGCCTGCTGCAACGCGGTCGACGCCGCCGAGACCGCGGAAGCCCGAGGCATGCGGCAGCCGCCACTGCATGCATTGATAGGCGAGATCGGCGAAGGGGTGGCCGAGCGTCGACAACTCCCAGTCGAGCACCGCGATGATTTTCGGCGCGTCCGGGGCGAACATCATGTTGTCCAGCCGGTAGTCGCCATGCACCAGCGAGACGCGGCCGTCATCGGCCGGCCCATGCGTTTCGAGCCAGGCAATCAGCCGATCCATGTCGGCGATGTTTTCGGTTTCCGAAGCACGGTACTGGCTGGTCCAACGGGCGAACTGGCGCTCGAAATAACTGCCGGGCCTGCCGAAATCGCTCAAGCCGACCGCCGCGACGTCGACATCGTGCAAGGCGGCAAGCGTTGCGTTCATGGCGTCGTAGATCGTTGCGCGCTCGTCATTGCCGGATGCGCCCGGCAGGGACGGATCCCAGAAGATGCGGCCGTCGAGATATTCCATGACATAGAACATGCGGCCGATCGGCGAGTCTTCACCTGAGAGATGCAGCATGCGCGGCACCGGCACCGCCGTGCCGGCGAGCGCCTGCATGACCCGGAATTCGCGGTCGACCTGATGCGCGGATTTCAGCAATTGTCCCGGCGGCTTGGCGCGCAGCACATAGCGGCCGGCGGCGGCGGTCAAGAGATAGGTCGGATTGGACTGTCCGGACTTGAATTTTTCAATCGCGGACAGCCCGGCAAAACCCGGGATATGCGCTTCGAGATAGGGTGCGAGCGCCGCCTCATCGAGTGCGTTGGCGTCGCGCCTCATGCGGTCTCGGGCTGGCGCTCGATCAGCGTCAGGGTCAGCCAGCGCGCGGTCAGCGCCGGCTTCTTCGATCCTTCGATCTCGATGGTCACGTCATGCGCCGTCTGTACCCAGCCGGACGGCCTCACCTTGACATCGGCAAGCACAAAATGGGTGCGGATGCGCGAGCCGGTCTTCACCGGCGCCAGGAAGCGCAGCGTGTCGAAACCATGGTTGACACCCATCTTGCCATTCTCGAGCGGCGGCATGGTTTCGAAGGTCATGGCCGACAAAAGCGACAGCGACAGGAAACCATGCGCAATGGTGCCGCCGAACGGCGTCTCGCGCTTGGCGCGTTCGGGATCGCAATGGATGAACTGATGGTCGTCGGTGGCATCGGCGAACTGGTCGATCATGAGCTGCGTCACCGTTCGCCAGGGCGACACGCCGACCTCCTTGCCGACGCTTGCCAGAAGCGTATCGAGACTGATCGGTTCCACGCTGATGTCCTCCGCACCCCCGCCCGGACTACGATTCCTTGAACCGGGCGCCTTATTCCTTGAACAATGTCATCCCATGCTGCACCGACTGACCGCCGTCGATGGGCAGGATGGCGCCGGTGACATAGCTGCCGGCACGGCTGCACAGATAAAGCGTTGCGCCGGCAATGTCATCCGCCACGCCGATGCGGCCGAGCGGAACATGGTTACCGATATGTTTCGCCTGCTCCTCAGTCGCGGTCGCAAAGGCCGTCATCCGGCTCTGGAACGGACCTGGGGCAAAGGCGTTGACGGTGATGCGGCGGACGGCGAACTCGATCGCCAGCGTACGGGTCAAATGATGCACGGCCGCCTTCGAGGCGGCGTAGGAGTAGGCATCGTCGGCCAGCGGCTGGGTACCCATTACCGAGCCAAGATTGATCACGCGGGCCGGATCCTCGTCGCTTGCGGCGGCGTCGAGCAGCGGCAACAGCTCCCTGGTCAGGTGGAAGACGGCGGTGACGTTGACGCCGAACACCTTGGCCCAGGCGTGGTAAGGGAACTCCTGCAGCGGCGCGCCCCAGGAGATGCCGGCATTGTTGACAAGGACGTGCAGGCGCTCCGTGCGCGCTTTGACTTCGGCGACAAGTGCGGCGATGCCAGCTTCGCTGGACACGTCGCCGGCAAAGCCCTCGGCGCGGCCGGATCCGCCGAGCGCGTTCAATTCGTTGGCGACCTTTGCGCAATCCTCGCCCTTGCGCGAGGCGATCATCACATGAGCACCGGCGCGCACCAGCCCGGTCGCCACCATGCGGCCGATGCCGGTCGCCGCACCCGTCACCAGCGCGGTCTTGCCGGTGACCGAGAACAGCTTGTCCAGATAGCTCATCGCATTCCTCCGCATTCCCGGTCCGCCAGGGAGACTCGCGTTGACAAGGCTAGCCGAAGTACGGTCATCCTTGCCACGGGTAAAGATCTATCTTCGGAAGGGCCGGAAGCGATGGCGGATATGAATCTCGGCATGACCGAGCGGCTGAAGCCGATCCACCGGCGGGTGGCGGCGATGGTACGCGACGAGATCGCGCCGCTCGGCGAAGAGTTCCTCGCCGAGGTCGGCAAGAGCGGCGACCGCTGGAGCTATACGGCGAGGCAGACCGAAATCCTCGAAGGGCTGAAGAAGACGGCGCGGGAGCGCGGGCTGTGGAATTTCTGGCTGACCGATTCCAAACGCGGCTACGGCCTTTCCACCGTCGAATATGCCTATCTGGCGGAGGAGATGGGCAAGGCGCATCTCGGCGCCGAGACCTTCAACTGCTCCGCTCCCGACACCGGCAACATGGAAGTGCTGGAGCGTTACGGATCGGCGGAGCAAAAGCGGGACTGGCTGGAGCCGCTGTTCGAGGGCCGGATACGCTCGGCCTATCTGATGACCGAGCCGGACGTCGCCTCCTCGGATGCCACCAACATTTCGATGCGCTGCGAGCGGCAGGGCGACGACTACTATGTGCTCAATGGCGAGAAATGGTGGGCGTCGGGCGCGGGTGATCCGCGCTGCGCTATCTACATCGTCATGGTCAGGACCGGATCGGACGAGGAGCCGCAGCATCGCCGGCATTCGATGATCCTGGTGCCCGCCGACAGCAAGGGCATCGCCAAGTTGCGGCCAATGCAGGTCTATGGCGACGACGACGCCCCGCATGGCCATATGCATCTGAGGTTCGACAATGTGCGGGTGCCGGCGGAAAACCTGATCCTCGGCGAGGGCAGGGGGTTTGAGATCGCGCAAGGGCGGCTCGGGCCTGGCCGCATCCATCACTGCATGCGCGCCATCGGCCAGGCCGAGATGGCGCTGGAGATGCTGTGCCAGCGTTCGGTGCGGCGCGAGGCCTTCGGCCAGTCGCTGGCCAAGCTCGGCGCCAATTTCGACATCATCGCCGAATGCCGGATGGAGATCGAGATGGCGAGGCTGCTCTGCCTCAAGGCGGCCTGGATGATCGACCAGGGCGATGTCCGCGCCGCCGCGCCCTGGATCAGCCAGATCAAGGTGGTAGCGCCGCGCGTCGCGCTGAAAGTCACCGACGAGGCGGTGCAGATGTTCGGCGCGCAAGGCATCAGCCAGGACACGCCGCTCGCCCGCTCCTGGACGCATTTGAGGACGCTGCGGCTGGCCGACGGGCCGGACGCGGTGCACCGGCGCCAGGTGGCGCGCACGGAACTGAAGAAATACACGCAGGAAAGGGTCTGACAGCCATGACGCTTCCATCGCAAATGCAGGGCCTGCTGCTTGTCGGCGACGGCTATGCAAGGACGCCTTCGGCCGCCGCGCTGGAAGCGACGGAGCCCTATCTCCAGCCCGGCAGCATCGCGGTGCCGGCGCCCGGCCCATCGCAGGCGCTGATCAAGGTCAGCCTCGCCTCGATCAACCCGTCCGACATTGCCTTCATCAAGGGCCAGTACGGCCAGCCGCGGGTGAAGGGCCGGCCGGCCGGTTTCGAAGGCGTGGGCATCGTCGTCGCCACCGGCGATGACGCCTATGCCAGGAGCCTCGAGGGAAAGCGCGTCGCTTTCGCTACCGGCATGTCGAACTGGGGAGCATGGGCGGACTATGCGGTCGCCGAGGCGGCGTCCTGCATTCCGCTGCTCGACACGGTGCACGACGAGGACGGCGCGGCAATGATCGTCAATCCGCTCACGGCGCTGGCCATGTTCGACATCGTCAAGCAGGAAGGCGAGAAGGCCTTCATCATGACCGCCGGCGCCAGCCAGCTCTGCAAGCTGATCGTCGGGCTGGCGAAGGAGGAAGGCTTCCGGCCGGTCGTCACCGTGCGCCGCGACGAGCAGATCCCGCTGCTGAAGGACCTCGGCGCCGCCCATGTGCTCAATGAGAAGGCGGCGGATTTCGAGGCTGCGCTGCGCGAGGTGACGAAGGCCGAGCAGCCGCGCATTTTCCTCGACGCCGTCACCGGCCCGCTGGCTTCCACCATCTTCAACGTCATGCCGAAGCGTTCGCGCTGGATCATCTATGGGCGGCTCGACGCCGAGCCGACGGTGATCCGCGAGCCCGGCCAACTGATCTTCCAGCACAAGCGCGTCGAAGGTTTCTGGCTGGCCGAATGGATGCGGCAGTTCCGCGACCGGCTCGGCCCGGCGGTGCTGGAGGCGCAAAAGCGCTTTTCCGATGGACGCTGGTCGACCGACGTCACTGCGGTCGTGCCGCTGGGCGAGGCGATGGCACGACTGCCGGCCGAACTGGCCAAGCCCAACGGAAAGGTGTTCATCAGGCCGTAAAACAGTCCGCGCGCCGATCGCAGCTGTTCGGTCCGGGCGAATGCCTTTGAACACAAAGCTGTGATCGACGAGCAGGCAGCGGAAAAATGCCGCTGTTGCGCCGTCCTCGTGCCCGCGCCGGTAACAGTCACGCTCGGATGTTCTATTCCACTTCGATGTGATATCTGGCCGGCGCTGAGGGCGGCGATGGGAAAGACGTCCTGGTCGGAATGCGGGGTGCGCTATGACGATAACCAAGCCGGTTTTCGACCGTTTGGGATTCTGGCTGTGGGTCGGGGCGTTTCTGGTTGTGCTCGGCCTGGCGCTATGGTCGCCCAACGCGCGTTCGGTGGTCCATATCTATAAACATGGCAGCGAGGCTTTTCTGAGCCGCCAACCGCTGTATCAGGTCGAAGTCGCCATGGGATATCTATACGCTCCCGCCTTCGCCGTACTCTACGTTCCGCTGCTGAAGCTCGGGCCTTATCTGGGCAAGCTTTTGTGGCACATGCTGGGCTTCGGGGCGCTTACCTTTGCCGCGATGCGTCAGGTGCGCAAGCTCGGCGGCCATGAGCAGACATGGCTGCTGTCCGTCGGTCTCTTCCTTGCCTTGCCGGTGGCGCTGGCAGCGCTTCGCAACGGCCAGGCGACCGTCCTGCTCACCGGGGCGTGCTGGTTTCTGACCCTTTCGGCACTCGAGGGGCGTCGGTCCGAAAGCTTCTTCTGGGCCACGCTTGCGATCATCGCCAAGCCCACGGCGATCATCATGCTGCTTCTGGCCGGAGCGCTGCGTCCCAGGCTGATACCGGCGCTGGTGCTGGCGGTCCTGGTCGTACTCGCCATTCCCTATGGCTTTGCCTCCACCGACTACATCAACGCGCAGTACCATGATTTTTTCCGGATGCTGACTTCGATGACCATCGACCCAACCGGCCCCTTCGTCCCGGCCGACTTCACGGCGCCTTTCACAAGGCTTGGGATGACGGTTCCCGAGTTGGACGCGACGATCGTGCGCGTCGTCGCGGGCCTGCTTACGCTTTGGCTGGTGCTCCAGTTCGACCGCAGGCTGGACCCGAATATCAGCGGGCTCGCCATCTTCCTCACCGCGGCGTTCTACATGTGCGTCTTCAATCCGCGGGTCGAGCAGAACACCTATGCCATGGTGTCGGTGCCCGCCGGCCTCTCCATCGCCCTGCTGTGGCGGGAGAAGGGAGCCGCGACCGTGCGCTGGCTGCTGGCGACGCTCCTCTTCGCTACCGGACTGACCAGTATCGATAGCCGACTGCACGATCTTTTCCACCCGTGGCTCCGGCCAATCAGCATCAGCATAATTGCTTGCGTGCTCATCGGTTGGTTCTGGACGCGAGGCAGGCAGAAGATGCCGACCGCCGGAGCTGTCGCGCATGGCTGAGATGCTCGACGTCATCGCACCGTTCTTCAACGAGGCCGAATCCGCGATTGCGTTCGTCGGGTTGCTCGACAGGCTCGAGGCGGCCGTTGCGGAGCGTTTCGGCATGACTGTCCGCAAGATCCTTGTCGACGACGGCAGCCGCGACGGCAGCGCCGAGAGATTTGCCGCGGCATTGTCGGGCTCCTGGGAGATCGTTCGTCTGAGCCGCAATTTCGGCAAGGAAGCGGCGGTGCTCGCCGGCCTCGATCATTCCCGTGGCGACATGGTCCTGATCATGGATTCCGACCTCCAGCATTCCATGGATATCAGCCTGAAGATGATCGGCGAACTTGTCGAGAACCGGGAGATCGACGTCGTCTACGCGCAGAACGACCGGCGCGAGGCGAGCTGGCGGCGCAGCCAGTTGGCGCGGCTTTTCTACAAGGCGATCAACAGCAGCCAGCGCTTCGATATTCCCGAGAATGCCGGAGACTTCCGTGTCATGCGCGGCGCGGTGGCGCGTGCCTTGACCAGCGTGCGCGACAAGCGCCGTTTCAACAAGGGTCTGTTCGCCTGGGCCGGCTTCCGCCAGAAGGCGGTGCATTACTCGCCGGAAAACCGCGCCAGCGGCACTTCGAAATGGAGCAGGTTCAACCTGATCGCATTCTCCCTGGAAGGGTTCACCTCGTTTTCCGTGATCCCGCTGCGTGTCATCAGCCTCATCGGATCGCTGGCGGCATTTGCTGGTCTTGCCTACGGCGTGAAGGTGCTCTTCGAAGTGCTTTTCTACGGCATCGCGGTGCCCGGCTATCCCAGCCTCATGGTCGCCGTCGTGTTGCTGGGCGGCCTCAACCTGGCACTGCTCGGCCTGATCGGCGAATATGTCTGGGTCACACTCAGCGAAAGCAAGGATCGGCCCGTCTACATCGTGCGCGATGTCCTGCACGGCAACGCCGCCGAGCAGGTCGCCCCCGGCAAATGACCCGGTCGATCCGCCTGATTGCCGACGATTACGGGCTGGCGCCCGGAGTATCGAGCGCCATCCTCGACCTCATCGAGCGCGACCGTCTGACCGGAACAAGCTGCATGACCGGCTTTCCCGAATGGGAAGAGGCGGCGGCGCGCATCGGGCTGTTTCGCCGACGGGCTGCCGTCGGGTTGCATCTGACCCTCACCGATCAGATCGCCGTGACCGGTCCATCCAGCCTGGCGCCCGAAGGCAAGTTGCCCAGGCTCGCTTCCCTTGCATTGCCGGTGCGGCGTGGGCGTATCGACGAGCGGGACATTCATGCCGAGCTCGACACCCAGTACGGCCGCTTCGTCGAAGCGTTGGGTGGTCCGCCCGACTATATCGACGGACATCAGCATGTGCATTTTCTTCCCGTGGTACGAAACTGGTTGTTGGCGCGTTTTGGGGAAAGCGCGCGCAAGCCCGCGCTGCGAGGCGCACCAGGGCTTCCCGGTCTCGACGCGGCGGCCAAGATCGCGGCGATCGCCACGCTGGCCAGGGGCTTCAACAGATCGATGCAGCGGGCTGGCTTTAGCGTGATGACACCGCTCTTGGGCATCTATGACTGGCGGCAGCCGGAGAAATTCGCTCCAACGCTGCGCGCCGCGATCGACAATTTGCCCGAACAAGGGGTGTTCATGTGCCATCCGGGTCATGTCGATGAGACGTTGCGCGCGCGCGACCCGATGCAAGGCGTGCGTGAGGTCGAATTTGCGGTTCTCTCCTCGGAGGGGTTCGGTGCCAGCCTCGACCGGGCCGGAGCCCGCGTCATGGACGCTAGCGCATGAGAAATGCCGGCCAGCCGCAGCGTTCGACCGGCGACAAGATCGTCCGCTTCGCGTTGGTCGGGCTGGTCAACACCGGCATCGACCTCGCCGCATTTTTCCTGCTGCTCAAGCTCGCGGTACCGGCTTTGACCGCCAATGTCGGCGCCTGGTTCGTCGCCGTCCTCTTCTCCTTCGTGGCGAACGGCTTCTGGTCGTTCGAGCGGGACCCGGACATCCGCCTGCACCACTCCTTCCTGCGCTTCGTCTCGCTGGGAGCGCTGATTTCGCTTGGCGTTTCCAGTCTTTCGATCGCCGTCCTGGCCGGGTTTGTCGGCGTGTGGCCGGCCAAGATCATCGGCGTCGTGGTGGCGGCCGTGCTGAACTTCCTGGCGGCACGCTGGTCGATCGAAGGCCGGCTATTCAAATAGCCTAAGTGTTTCACCGTTTCACGGAAACGGCGAAGCGCTCTATCTCTTTGTTTTGACGCAATTCCGGACAGAAAACCGCTCACACGTTTCCTGGAACTGCCCTACCGCAAGCTTTCGAGGTCGCGGATGCGCTTTGCGCCGGCAGCTTCAAGCTGGCTGGTTACAGCACCGATCAGCGTTTCGACGACGACGAAGAGAGCGGCTGACGAGTCCCAGGCCGAAGGCACGGCGGTGCGGCCGGCAATCACATGGCGGGCGAAGCGGGCGATCGGCGAAAGCCACTGGTCGGTGAAGAGAATGATCTGGACGCCGCGCTGATGCGCCTTCTCGGCAAAGCGGATGAGACTTTCCTGGTAGCGGCGGATGTCGAAGATCACCAGCACGTCGCGTTTGCCCATGTCGATCAGGCGGTCGCGCCAGATGCTCTCCTGGCCAGCGAGGTGGTAAACATCCGGCTGGATGATGGCGAGGTGGGCGGCCATGTAGCGCGCCAGCGGATCGGTGAAGCGGCCGCCGATCAGGAAGGTCTTGCCGCGCCGCTCGGCAAGCCGCGCGGCTATGTCGGCGAGCTGCTTATCGGTGAGGTGCCGGAACGTCTCGCGCATATTGTCGAGCGTCGCCTCCAGCATCGGCGAGACGGCGCCGCCTGTCGAGTTCGGATTGAGCGTGCGCGAAGCGGGCGACTGCAATTGCGCCGCCAGCTCATCCTGCAGCGCCGACTGGAATTCGGGATAGTTCTGGAAGCCGAGCCTTGCGACGAAGCGCAGGATCGTCGGCGAGGACACACCGGCCGCGGCCGAGAATTCGGCGACGGTCTTCAACCCGGTCAAAGGATAGTTGGCAATCAGCGTCTGGGCGGCGCGGCGCTCGCCGGCCGGCATCGCGTCGATGCGGTCAGAGATCAGTTCGGCAATGCTGGAAATCATGGTTTTCCCCCGCCCGTTGGCCCGCCGCCGCCGTTTTCCGGAATTCGCGTTTGACAAAGCCGGTTAAACTGTATGAAATCATTCATAGGGACGCAATGAGGCAAAATACGTAACATACGATACAGCGCTCCCAGGGGACGGCAGTATGGAGAAAGCACGGCCCGCCAGCCTTGCACCGTCTGAGACCGTAAGGGTGACCAACCCTGGCGGATCAAGCCCGTTCGTCTTCACCTGCGACCACGCTTCCAACGTCCTCCCCGCCGAATTCGGAACGCTCGGCCTGCGGGCCGAGGAGCTTTCCCGCCATATCGCCTGGGACCCCGGCGCGCTTCCCGTCGCTTGCCGCATGGCCGAGGCGCTCGACGCCACCTTGATCGAGACCCGCTTGTCGCGGCTCGTGATCGACTGCAACCGGCCGCTCGACGCGCCCGATCTCGTTCCGCCGGTCAGCGAGACGACAGCCATTCCCGGAAATTCGGATCTGTCCGACAGGCAGCGCGCCGCGCGGATCGACCTTGCCTGGCGCCCATTCCACGACACGATCGCCCGGATCATCGACGGGCGGCTGACGCGTGGCCAGGAGACGCGTCTGGTGTCGGTGCACTCCTTCACGCCGGTCTACAAGGGCAAGAGCCGGCCCTGGCATATCGGCATCATTCATGATGACGACCGCCGCCTGGCAACGCCCTTGGTCACTGCGCTGCGGCGGCTCGCCGGCGTCACCGTCGGCGTCAACGAACCCTATTCGCCGGCCGACCGTGTCTATTTCACGCTGGAACGGCACGCGCGCTCGCGCGGGTTAGCCTGCGCGATGATCGAAATCCGCAACGACGAGATCGCCGGCGAGACCGGGCAGCGGAAATGGGCGGATCTGCTCACGGGCATATTTTCTGATCTGGAGCCCGAGGAGGCCAGGGGCTCCCGACAACGCGCAGTGGGAAAGTCAGTTCAATCGGCCAGCTAAGAACCAACAGGGGACTTCCAAAAATGAGACCTTCAGAAATCGACAAGTCTGAGGACGTAAAAGTCCTTCACAGCATGGGCTATGCCCAGGAATTGGCTCGCCGCATGAGCGGCTTCTCCAACTTTGCCATTTCCTTCTCGATCATTTGCATCTTGGCGGGTGGCATCACCTCGTTCCCGCTGGCCATGGCCACCGGCAGTGGTTTCGAGGCAACTATCGGCTGGGCGATCGGCGGCGTCTTCGCGCTGGTCGTTGCCGCCTCCCTCGGCCAGATCGGCTCAGCCTATCCGACCGCGGGCGGTCTTTACCACTGGTCCTCCATCCTCGGCGGTCGAGGCTGGGGCTGGGCCACGGCATGGATCAACCTGCTTGGCCTGATCTTCGTCGTCGCCTCGGTCAATGTCGGCGTCTATGCGCTCTTCAAGGACCTCGTCTGGGCCGGCGTGTTCGGCCATGACGTGTCGGCGTGGGGCTATCAGGAGCAAGTGATTGGTGTCGTGATCATCACGCTGACGCAGGCGCTGTTCAACCATTTCGGCATCAAGTTGACCACCGCGCTGACGGACTTTTCGGGCTATCTCATCCTGGTCGTTGCGGTGGTGTTGACCGCGATGTTCCTGATCTGGGGAGCGAGCTGGGATTTCTCGCGACTGACTACTTTCGTCAACAACACGGGTGATGCGGGCGGCGGTTATGTGCCGACGGCACGGACGGCGCTGGTCGCCTTCCTGATCGGTCTTCTCTACCCGCTCTATACCATCACCGGCTTTGACGCCTCCGCTCATACCTCGGAGGAGACCCACAACGCTCGGGTGGCAGTGCCGCGCGGCATGATCCATTCCGTTCTCTGGTCATTGATCTTCGGCTTCGTCATGGCCGTCTCCTTCGTGCTGGCAAGCCCGGATCTGGCGGCGACTGCCAAGGATGGCGGCAACGCCTGGTTCAACCTCTTCAACAATCTACCGGCGCCGTTTTTGCTGAAGAGCATCGTCGCCATCGCGATCGTGGTGGCAAACTACATTTGCGCACTGGCCGGACTAACCTCAACCTCGCGCATGATATTCGCCTTCGCGCGTGACGGCGGCCTGCCGGGCTCCTCGATGTGGAAAACCGTCAGCCCGACATGGCGCACGCCGGTGGCGGCGATCTGGCTTGGAGCCGTGCTCTCGGTCGCAGCGACACTTTACTCGCCGGCTTTCGCCGCGTTGGCGGCTGGCTGCGCCCTGTTCCTCTATGTGTCCTATGCGATGCCGGTTGCGGCAGGCCTATTTGCGGAAGGCAAGACCTGGACCGAATTTGGTCCGTTTCGCCTGGGCATGTGGTCCAAGCCGTTCGCCATCATCACCATCCTCGGCGTTCTGATCCTGATGTATGCCGGTATCCAGCCGCCCTTCGACATCTTGATCAACTATGCCATCGGTTTGATCATCCTTCTTGCGGTACTGTGGTTCGGCCTCGAATCCCGGCGGTTCAAGGGCCCGCCGATTGGCGCCGATATTGCTCGCCGCCAGGCGGAAATCGCGGCAGCCGAAGTGGCCGTCGGCGAGACAGGCCACTGAGACTGCACATCATGGCCATGGCCGGCATCGCGCCGGCCATGGTCTTGTTTCTCCCTCAATCGACAAGCGCTGGAGTGCCAAAGGAATGGCCGGGAATTTCTCGTTCGATCAGTTGAAGAAGGCGGTCTCTAACGGCGAGATCGACACGGTGCTGGCCTGCATCGTCGACATGCAGGGCCGGCTCTCGGGAAAACGCTTCCTGGCTCAGTATTTCGTCGATTCCGCGCATGGCGAGACGCATGGCTGCAACTATCTGCTGGCCTGCGACATCGATATGGAGCCGGTGCCCGGCTACAAGGCGGCGAGCTGGTCGAAGGGCTATGGCGACTTCGTCATGAAGCCGGACCTTTCGACGCTGCGGCGCATCCCATGGCTCGAAAAAACGGCGCTCGTCATCTGCGATGTGCTCGACCATCACACGCATGACGATTTGGCACATTCGCCCCGCGCGATCCTGAAGAAGCAGGTCAAGCGCCTGCAGGAGCGCGGCTATATCGGCTATTTCGCCTCCGAGCTCGAATTCTACCTGTTCAGCGAAACCTACGATTCCGCGCGCAAGAAGCACTGGCAGGGTCTCGATAGCGCCTCGCCCTATATCGGCGACTACCAGATCGGCATCACCAGCAAGGAAGAAGGCGTCATGCGCCGGCTTCGCAACGAGATGGAAGCCGCCGGCATTCCGATCGAGAATTCCAAGGGCGAGTGGGGTCCCGGCCAGGAAGAGATCAATGTGCGCTATGCCGAAGCGCTCGACATGGCCGACCGCCACGTCATCCTGAAGAACGGCGCCAAGGAGATCGCCGATTCCGAAGGCAAGGCCATCTCCTTCATGGCCAAATACAATTACGGACTCGCGGGCAATTCCAGCCACATCCACAATTCACTGTGGAGCGCCGACGGCGGGGCGCCGCTGTTCTTCGACAAAAATGCTGAATGGACACTGTCGAGCCTCGGCCAGCAATGGGCGGCCGGCCAGCTCAAATACGCCAAGGAGTTCACCTGGTTCCTGGCGCCCTACATCAATTCCTACAAGCGCTTCCAGGCCGGCACCTTCGCGCCGACCAAGATTATGTGGAGCGAGGACAACCGCACCGCCGGCTTCCGGCTCTGCGGCGAAGGCACCAAGGGCATCCGAATGGAGTGCCGCATCGGCGGCGCCGACCTCAACCCGTATCTTGCCTTCGCGGCGCTGATCGCGGCCGGCCTTGCCGGCATTGACGAAAAGCTGGAACTGCAGAAGCCCTTCGTAGGCGACGCCTACCAGGCGTCGCAGCTGCCGGAGATCCCGAAGACGTTGCGCGATGCCGCCGAGACGCTGGAAAGCTCCACAATGCTGAAGCGGGCCTTCGGCGAGGAGGTGATCGAGCACTATGTGCACACCGCGCGCTGGGAGCAATTCGAATACGACCGCCGCATTACGGATTGGGAACTGCATCGGGGGTTCGAGCGGTACTAAGGTAGCCCTACGAACGTCAGCGCTGCCCCTCACCCTTACCTTCTCCCCATGACGATCGGGGAGAAGTGGCGCCAACGTTGGAGCACTTCCTTCCCCCGTCCTTACACGGATGAAGTGCCGGCAGCGGATGAGGGCAGCGCCAACTCATACGATTTTCGTTTCTTGGAAGTGCGAGGACTTACAAAATGACCGAGATGGTCAAACTCAAATCCCCCATCGACGGCTCGATCTATGCCGAGCGGCCGGTTGCGACGGACCAGGCGATCAACGCCGCGGTCGAGCGCGCCAGGGCGGCGCAGGAGAAATGGGCGCAGACGCCGGTCGTCGAGCGCGGCAAGTACATGCTGGCGATGCTCGAGGCGCTGGTCGCCATGACCGACGAGATCGTGCCTGAGATCGCCTGGCAGATGGGCCGGCCGGTGCGCTATGGCGGCGAGTTCGGCGGCGTCAAGGAGCGCACCAACTATATGGTCGAGATCGCCGAAGCTGCGCTGAAGCCGGTGATCGCGTCGAATCCGAAGGACGGTTTCCGCCGCTATGTGAAGAAGGTGCCGCTCGGCGTGGTGCTGGTGATCGCGCCGTGGAACTATCCCTACCTCACCGCGGTCAACACCATCGTGCCGGCGTTGATGGCGGGCAGCGCCGTCATCCTCAAGCATGCGGCGCAGACGCTGCTCGTCGGCGAGCGTTTCAGCCAAGCCTTCGACAAGGCGGGGCTGCCCAAGGGCCTGTTCCAAAACATCGTGATGAACCACGCCCAGACCGAAAAGCTGCTCGGCTCCGGCAAGATCGACCATGTCAACTTCACCGGATCGGTCGGCGGCGGCCGTGCCATCGAGAAAGCCGCGGCCGGCACCTTCATGACGCTCGGCCTCGAGCTCGGCGGTAAGGACCCGGCCTATGTGCTGCCAGACGCCAAGATGGATCATGCGGTCGCCAATCTGGTCGACGGTGCCTTCTTCAATTCCGGCCAGTGCTGCTGCGGCATCGAGCGCGTCTATGTGCATGAGAAGGTCTATGACGAGTTCGTCGAAGGTTTTGTCGCTGAGACCAAAAATTATGTCGTCGGCAATCCGCTGGAGCAGGCGACCACCATGGGCCCGATGGCGCAGGCGCGCTTTGCCGACCTGATCCGCGAGCAGAAGGCCGAGGCGCTGCGCAAGGGCGCCAAGGCGCACATCGACATGAAGGTCGAGAACGACAGAGCCGGTTCGCCCTATCTGGCGCCGGAGGTGCTGACCGACGTCGACCATCAGATGAGCGTCATGCGCGAGGAAAGCTTCGGCCCGATCGTCGGCATCATGAAGGTGCGCAACGACGAGGAGGCGATCGCGCTGATGAACGACAGCCCCTATGGGCTGACGGCTTCGATCTGGACGCGCGACACCGAGCGCGCGATTGCCATCGGCGACCGCGTCGAAACCGGCACGGTGTTCATGAACCGCTGCGACTATCTCGACCCGGCGCTGGTCTGGACCGGTGTCAAGGATACCGGCAAGGGCGCCGCGCTCTCGGCCATCGGCTACGACAATCTGACCCGGCCGAAATCCTATCACCTGCGTGAAGCCATTTGATCTTTCGAAAGACAAACCATGTCCAAGCTCATCTCCAAATGGAACTACCCCACCACCGTCCGCTTCGGCGCCGGCCGCATCAAGGAATTGCCGGATGTGCTCGCTGCCACGGGCATCAAGCGGCCGCTCTTCGTCACTGATCCGGGCCTGGCCAAACTGCCGGTCGTCGCCTCGACGCTGAAGATCCTCGACGACGCCAAGGTGCCCTATGGCGTGTTTTCCGAGGTGAGGCCGAACCCGGTCGAGACGAACCTCACCGCCGGCATCGCCGTCTTCAAGAAGGGCAAACATGACGGCGTCATAGCCTTCGGCGGCGGCTCGGCGCTCGACCTCGGCAAGCTGATCGCCTTTCAGGCCGGGCAGACGCGCCCGCTATGGGATTTCGAGGATGTCGGCGACTGGTGGACCAGAGCCAATTCCGACGCCATCGCACCGATCATCGCGGTGCCGACCACCGCCGGCACCGGTTCGGAGGTCGGCCGCGCCGGCGTCATCACCAATGAGGCGACCCACACCAAGAAGGTCATCTTCCATCCGAAGCTTCTGCCGGCAATCGTCATTGCCGATCCTGAACTGTCGGTCGGCATGCCTGGCTTCATCACTGCCGGCACCGGCATGGACGCGCTTGCGCACTGTCTCGAAGCGTATTGCGCACCGGGCTACCACCCGATGGCGGACGGCATCGCGGTGGAAGGTATCCGCCTGGTGTTCGAAAACCTGCCCAAGGCTTTTGCCAACGGCAAGGACCTTGTCGCGCGCGCGCATATGATGAGCGCTGCCGCCATGGGCGCCACTGCTTTCCAGAAGGGACTGGGCGCCATCCACTCACTGTCGCATCCGATCGGCGCGCTCTACGATACCCATCACGGCATGACCAATGCGGTGTTCATGCCCTATGTGCTGGCCTTCAACCGCGAGGCGATCGAGGACCGTATCGCCCGGCTCGCCGCCTATTGCGGCATCAGGGGCGGCTTCGACGGCTTCGCCAAGGCGATCGTCAAGCTGCGCAAGGAACTCAAGGTGCCGCACGCGCTGCCCGGCCTGATCAAGGGGCTCGACATGGACAGGAAGCGCAAGGCGCTGATCGCCGACATGGCGGTGGTCGACCCGACGGCCGGCGGCAACCCGGTGAAGCTGACCAAGAAGGCGGCGCTGACGCTGCTCGAAAATGCGATTGCCGGCTCGGTCTGAGAGCCGGCTTGCAATGCCTAGAAGTTGAAACGGAAGACACCGGGAAGGGGAGGCAAGGGGCACAAAATCAAGGCGGCTAACCATTAGCCGGAAAATTAAGCGCGGGCTAATTGCTACAGTCCGTTAAAAAGAGTTAACTTTTTGTGCCGCGGGGCTCGGGTTTCAAAAAGCCTTCATCTGGCTGTCACACGAAAACGATACCCGCATCGCAGGCGCCCAGCGCGCCAGTTCAACGGAGAGAACACATGTTCAAGTTCACGGGGAAAGTGCTTTCCCTCTCGGCCGCGGCGCTCTTTGCGTCGACGGTGATTTCGTCCGCCGCTTCGATGGACGATCTCGTCAAGGCCGCGAAGGCTGAAGGCCAGCTCACCACGATTGCGCTTCCGCATGACTGGTGTGGCTACGGGGCAGTGATCGACGCATTCAAGGCTAAGTATCCGGAAATCAAGATCAACGAACTCAACCCGGACGCCGGCTCGGGCGACGAGGTCGAGGCGATCAAGGCCAACAAGGACAACAAGGGCCCGCAGGCGCCCGACGTTATCGACGTCGGCCTGTCCTTCGGCCCATCCGCCAAGAAGGACGGCCTGATCCAGGCGTACAAGGTGTCGACCTGGGATTCGATCCCGGACAGCGCCAAGGATGCCGAAGGCTACTGGACCGGCGACTACTACGGCGTGCTGTCCTTCCTGGTGAACAAGGATCTCGTCAAGGAAGCGCCGGCCGACTGGGCCGACCTTTTGAAGTCGGACTATGCCAACACCGTCGCGCTCGCCGGTGATCCGCGCGCCTCGAACCAGGCCATCCAGGCGGTCTACGCAGCCGGCCTTTCCGGCGGCGCTGCCGCTGGCGAAGCTGCCGGCATGGCCGGCCTCGACTTCTTCAAGAAGCTCAACGCCGCCGGCAATTTCGTGCCGGTCATCGGCAAACCGGCGACGCTCGCTCAAGGCCAGACCCCGATCCTGGTCACCTGGGACTATAATGCGCTTGCCGGCCGCGACACGCTGAAGGGCAACCCGCCGGTCGACGTCGTGGTGCCGAAGACGGGCGTCGTCGCCGGCGTCTACGTGCAGGCGATCAGTGCCTTCGCGCCGCACCCGAACGCCGCCAAGCTCTGGCTCGAGTATCTCTACTCCGACGAGGGCCAGATCGGCTGGCTGAAGGGCTATTGCCACCCGATCCGCTTCAACGACCTCTCCAAGAACGGCAAGCTGCCGGCCGACGTGATGGCCAAGCTGCCGCCGGCCGAGGCCTACGCATCGGCCGTCTTCCCGACGCTCGACGAGCAGGGCAAGGCCAAGGAAGCGATCACCAAGAACTGGGACGCCACTGTCGGCGCCAACGTGAAGTAACATTGTGATATCGGCCGGGCGGCCCGGGCCGCCCGGCTTTCTCCACACGGTAACCGGCGCATGACCGATCTCTCGCTATCCAACAAGGCCATTGCGGGAAAGACCGCGCCGCCAGCCGAGGCGCGCAGCCTCAGGCTGCCGACGCAATGGCTGGGCGTGGCGCCGTTCTTCGTCTTCGCCATCATGTTCCTGATCCTGCCCACGCTTTACCTGATGCTGGGCGCCTTCCAGAATGATGCCGGCGAGTTCACGCTCGAAAACATGGTGGCTTTGGCGCAGCCATCGATCGTCGCGGCCTACTGGATCTCGATCAAGGTCAGCCTTGCCTCGGCGCTGATCGGTGCCTTTGCCGGTCTGGCGATCGCCATCGCCATCGTGCGCGGCGGCCTGCCCGAATGGATCCGTTCGGCGACGCTGACCTTTTCCGGCGTCGCTTCCAATTTCGCGGGCGTGCCGCTGGCCTTCGCCTTCCTTGCCACGCTCGGCCGGCTCGGCCTCGCCACAGTGATCCTGAACACCCTATTTGGGCTCAACATCTATGCGCACGGCTTCAACATCCTGTCCTTCTGGGGCCTGACGCTGACCTACGTCTATTTCCAGATCCCGCTGATGGTGGTCATCATCACGCCGGCGATCGACGGGTTGAAGAAGGAATGGGGCGAGGCTGCGGCGACGCTCGGCGCCACCACCGCGCAATACTGGCGCATGGTGGTGATCCCGGTGATCTGGCCGAGCTTTCTCGGTACCGTGATCCTGCTCTTCGCCAATGCATTCGGGGCGATCGCCACCGCCTATGCGCTGACCGGCTCGTCGCTCAACATCGTGCCGATCCTGCTCTATGCGCAGATTCGCGGCGACGTGCTGCACAATGCCCATCTCGGCTATGCGATCGCCTTCGGCATGATCGTCATCACCGGCCTCGCCAATGTCTTCTACATCTGGTTCCGGACACGCTCGGAGAGGTGGCTGAAATGAAGACCGGACGCTTCTGGGCCTGGGCCATTTTCATCCTTGGCGCAGCCTATTTCTTCATCCCGCTGATCGCGACCGTGGAATTCTCGATGCGCATGCGGCGCGGCGCCTATTCCTTCGACGCCTACCAGATCGTTTTGGGCGACCCGCGCTTCCAGGCAACGTTCCTCTATTCGGTAATCGCCGCCATCTTCACCATCGTCCTCGGCGTGCTGATCGTGGTGCCGGCCGCCTACTGGATCCGTCTGCGCCTGCCGCAGTTGCGGCCGATAGTCGAGTTTATCACGCTGTTGCCGCTGGTCATCCCGGCGATCGTCATCGTCTTCGGCTACATCAGGATGTACGGCTCTAATTCGCCGCTGCCGTTCCTGGGCAGCGATCTGGGGGCCAGCGCCTTGCTGGTGATTGGCTATGCCACGCTGGCGCTGCCCTATATGTACCGCGCCGTCGATACCGGGCTTCGCACCATCGACGTGCGCACGCTGACGGAAGCGGCGCAGATCCTCGGCGCCGGCTGGGGCACGATCGTCACCCGCGTCATCTTGCCCAATGTGCTGATCGCGGTGTTGTCGGGCGCGTTCCTGACCTTCGCCATCGTCATTGGCGAGTTCACCATGGCGAGCCTGCTCAACCGGCCGGCCTTCGGTCCTTATCTGCAGAATATCGGCGCCAACCGGGCCTATGAGCCGGCAGCACTTGCCATCATCGCCTTCGCCATCACCTGGGGCTGCATGTCGCTGATCCAGATTCTCTCCCGCTTCGCGCCAAAATCGGCGAACCGCCCGAACTGACGAAAGCACCGACCGAAAGAATAAGCCATGGCCGAGCCGTTCCTCTCCATTCAGCGCGTGCGAAAATCCTTCGGAGCCACTACCGTGGTCGAGGATTTCAACCTCGATGTCGAACCCGGCGAGTTCGTCTCCTTCCTCGGCCCATCCGGCTGCGGCAAGACGACGGTGCTGCGCATGGTCGCCGGTTTCGAGGAGCCTTCGGCCGGCAAGATCGTGGTCGGCGGCAAGGACATCACCAGGCTGAAGCCCAACCAGCGCAATGTCGGCATGGTGTTCCAGGCCTATGCGCTGTTCCCGAACCTTACGGTGGCGCAGAACATCGCCTTCGGCCTCAAAGTGGCCGGCATGTCGAAGCCCGACGCGGACAGGCGCGTCGCCGAGATGCTCGATATGATCAAGTTGCCGCAGATGGCCGACCGCTATCCCTATCAGCTTTCCGGCGGCCAGCAGCAGCGCATCGCGCTCGCGCGGGCGATTGCCCCGAAACCCAAACTGCTTCTGCTCGACGAACCACTATCGGCGCTCGATGCCAAGGTGCGCGTGTCGCTGCGCGAGGAAATCCGCTCGATCCAGAAGAAGCTCGGCATCACCACCATCTTCGTCACCCATGACCAGGAAGAGGCGCTGTCGATCTCGGATCGCATCGCGGTGATGTATGGCGGCAAGGCCGAGCAGGTCGGCACGCCCTTCGAGATATACAACCGGCCGGCGACCAAGTTCGTCGCCAATTTCGTCGGCACGCTCAATGTGCTGGAGGGCAAGGTCACCGATGCGTCCACCGGCAAGGTGCAGGTCAACGCCCAGGAAGTCTCGCTCAAGGGCAAGCTCAACGGCTCGAAATCCGGCGATACGTTGTCGCTGGCGCTGCGCCCCGAGGCGATTTCGCTGGCGCGCCAGCCCGGCCACGACACCAGCCTGTCGGGCGAGATCGCCGAAGTGCATTTCCTCGGCTCGGTCATCCGCGTGCGCGTCGGCATCGGCGGCAATACGGTGTCGCTCGACACCTTCAACAACTCGGCGACGCCGCCGCCGGCCGTCGGCGACAAGGCCGACATCTCTTTCTCGTCGGGCGATATGCTGGTTCTGCACTGACGGCCGGTTTGTCTCGGCGTCGATAGGATAGGCGACCGTTGCGCCGGCCGATAAGGTGCAATCCCATCAATCGGCCCCGCGACCTGCCCAGCCACCACAGCCTTGTCGGATAAATCAACAGTATCCTGTCTCAGGGTACTGCCAAGCTTCGTGCTTCGCCGCTACGATGAGCCATGGCGCTGTTCGAACTCACCCTTGTCTTGCTGCTCATTGCCGTCGTACTGACGGCGGTATCGCGATGGCTGGAAGTGCCTTACCCGTCGCTGCTGGCGCTAGCCGGGGTTGGGATTGCCTTCGTGCCAGGCGCGCCGATGATCGAGATCGATCCGGAACTGGCGCTCGCCCTGTTCATCGCGCCGGTGCTTCTCGATTCCGCCTATGACACCTCGCTGCGCGACCTGAAACGCTACCGGCTGTCGCTGGTCTTGCTCGCGCTCGGCGCCGTCATCTTCACCGCCGTGATCGTTGCCTTTGTCGGCTGGAAGATGGCCGGCCTGCCGATCGCGGCGGCGATCGCGCTCGGTGCCATCGTCGCGCCGCCGGATGCTGTGGCGGCAAGCGCGGTGCTCAACCAGTTCAAGGTGCCGCACCGTCTCACCGCGATCCTGCAGGGCGAGAGCCTGCTCAACGACGCCACGGCGCTGTTGATCTACCGGATATCGGTTTCGGCCGCCATCGGCTCGCTCATGTTGAAAGACGCCGTGCCGGTGATTCTGTTGGCGACGGTCGGCAGCGTCGTGGCCGGCTATCTGTTCGGCCGGATCTCACTGCTCACGCTGACGCGCATCGAGGATGCGGCAAGCAGCACCGTGGTGCAGTTCGCCGGAACCTTCGCCGTCTGGATCATCGCCGACAAGCTCGGGCTTTCGGCCATCATCACCATCGTCGTCTATGCCATCACCATCGCGCGCACGGCGCCGCGGCGAATGTCGGCCAGACGCCGCGTCAGCACCTATTCGGTCTGGGAATCGGCGGTGTTCGTGCTCAACGTGCTGGCTTTCGTGCTGATGGGCCTGCAGGCGCGGTCGATCGTCGGCCGGCTCGCGGGCGACGGGCAAGGCGAAGCCTTTGTCTTCGCCGGAACGGTGCTGGCCGTCGTCATCGCGGCGCGTCTCGTCTGGGTGACAGGTTACGTTGCCGCGATAAGGCGCTTTGCCCGCTTCGACGAAGAGCAAAGACGGGATGGCCCGACATTTCGCGGCGCCGCGCTTGTCGGCTGGTGCGGCATGCGCGGGCTGGTGACGCTGGTCGCGGCCATTGCCCTGCCGGCCGGCTTTCCCGGCCGCGACCCGATCGTGCTTGCCGCCTTCTCGGTCGTGCTCGGCACGCTGGTCCTGCAAGGCATGAGCCTGAAGCCGCTGCTGCGCCGGCTCAACTTCGAACCCGACACGACAGTCGACCGCGAGGTGGCCGAGGCGCGCGTCGCGATCATGCAGGCCGCACTCGACGTGCTGAGCCGCAAGACGTCGGCCGCCGCAGCAGTCGTGCGTGAACAGTATGAGGCGCAGCGACAGGTCGCGGAAAACCCGGAGGACGCTCAAGCGGCGACCGAATACGACCGGCTGCGCCTCTATGCCATCAAGCGCCAGCGCGACACGCTGGAGGAGCTGCGCAGCAACGGTACGATCGGCGACGAAGCCTATCACCGCCTGGAAGAGGAGATCGACTGGGCCGAACTGGCGGCGTCGCCCGCCGGAAGCTACCAGCCGCTCACCACCTATTAGAGCAATTGCGGTCGGAAAACCGCTCACACTCTTCCTGGAATTGCGCTACTGCCATCATCGGAAGTGAGCCGGTTAATCAATGAAGCTGATCAGCTACAACATCCAGTATGGCTACGGCAGCGACGGGCGGTACGATCCCGCACGCTCCGCCGGGCTGGTGGATGGCGCCGACATCATCGCGTTGCAGGAGGTCGAGCGGCATTGGCAGCGCAGCAACGAAGACGACCAGCCCGAAATCCTGTCCAGGTTGCTGCCCGACTATTACTGGGCCTACGGCCCCGCCTTCGACATGGACGCCAGCCAGAAGCGGGATGGGCGCATCGTCAACCGCCGGCGGCAGTTCGGCACGATGGTGCTGTCGAAGCTGCCGATCGTCTGGTCGCGCCTGCACGCACTGCCGCTGCGGCGCACGCTCAGGCCGCTCAACACCCGCAACGCGGCGCTGGAATGCATGATCCGCACGCCGGCTGGGCCGGTGCGGGTGCTCTCGCTGCACCTGGCGCATGTCGCGGCCGAGGAGCGACTGGAGCAGATCGACTATCTGCTTGCCGAGCATCGACGCGCGCCGTCGGACGGTGGCCCCTGGAGCGGCGTCGATGACGAACCGCAGCGCAACTGGTCGAACGGCCAGCCGGAACCGGAAAACCCGCTGGCGGCGATCTGGCTCGGCGACTTCAACATGGAGCCGGGCAGCGCCGAGCATCGGCGCATCGTCGGCTCGACGCCCTATCATCGCGGTGCTGCCTATATCGACGGCTTCGTCGACGCGGCTGCCGTCGCCAAAGAACCGGCATCCGACTTCCACACGCATGAGAAGATCATCGACGGCAGGCTCGCCAAGCGCCGGCTCGACCATTGCTTCGTCGGCGGCATGCTGGCCGAGCGGGTGCGATCGATCGGCGCCGATATCGGCGAAGTCGCCTCGGATCATTTTCCGCTCAGGGTCGACATCGATCTGGAAACGCCCGGCATCGCTGGCGGATGAACAGGGCATGACGCTTTTCGTTTTTTTCGCGGTGCTTGCCGCAGCCGCCATGCATGCGATCTGGAACGCGCTGGTCAAGGTGCATCTCGACCGCTTCCTGTCGATTACGCTGATGACGCTCGGCATGGGATTTGCGGCACTTTTCGCGCTGCCTTTCGTCGAGGTACCGAAGGCGGAAATCTGGCCTTACATCATCGCTTCGGTGATCTTCCACATGGGCTACCGGACCTTCCTGATCGGCGCCTATAAGGCCGGCGATTTCGCCCAGACCTATCCGCTGGCGCGCGGCACCGCACCTCTGCTGGCGGCACTTGGCGGCATGGTCGTCGTCAGAGAGGTTCCGGCGCCGCTCGCCATCCTCGGCATCGTGCTTCTGTCGGGGGGAACGCTGGTGATGTCGTTTCGAGGCGGCGTCCATCTCGAACGTTTCAATCTTCGCGCGGTCGGCTTCGCGCTCGGTACCTCGATCTTCATCGCCAGCTACACGCTCTCCGACGGCAGCGGCGCGCGGCTGGCGGCAACCGCGCAAAGCTATGCGGCCTGGCTGTTCATCTGCGATGCAGCCGGGGCGCTCGTGCTGTGTGTCATCTTTCGCGGACCGCAATCGCTGCCTGTGCTGGCGCGTGACTGGAAGGCCGGGCTGTTCACCGGCGTGCTCAGCGGCGCCGCCTACTGGATCGTCATGTGGGCGATGACCAAGGCGCCGATCGCCTCTGTAGCGTCGCTGCGCGAGACCTCGATCCTGTTTGCCATGATGATCTCGGTCTTCGCGCTGGGCGAGAAGATGACGGGCTGGCGCGGTGCTGCCGCGCTCAGCATCGTCGCCGGCGTCGTCGCGCTCAGACTCGGATAGAGCGGGTCGCCGTTTCACGGGAACGGCGACCCGCTCTATCTCTTTGTTTTGACGCAATTCCGGACGGAAAACCGCTTCACACTTTTTCTGGAATTGCTCCAGCCTCATGATCCAACACCGTCATCACTTGCCCGCGCCTCTCCGGGCTAAAACGGATGACGATGATGATGCAGACAGCGACCACGCCGGCAAACAACGCAAGGGCGTAGCCATAGCTGCCGCCGGGCGCCTCGGCGATGCCGGCCTGATAGGGTCCGCCATAGGACGCCGCGAGATTGCCGGCCTGATAGATGAAGCCGGGCAAGGTCGCGCGCACGGCGCCCGGGGACAACTCGTTGAGATGCACCGGGATGACGCCCCAGGCGCCTTGCACCGCCACCTGCATGACGAAGGCGCCGAGCGCCAGCATGAACGGCGTCGTCGTATAGGCCCAGAGTGGAATCGCCGGCAACGCAATCACGCAGGCGAGCGTGATGGCGTTGATGCGGCCGATCTTTTCCGACAGCGCGCCGAAGGCCAGTCCGCCGACGATGGCGCCGATATTGGCGACGATGGTGATCCAGCTCACCGTGTGCGGGTCAAAGCCGTGCTGCTTCTTCAGGAAGGTTGGGTAGAGGTCCTGCGTGCCGTGGCTGAAGAAGTTGAAGAACATCATCAGCACCACGGCATAGAGCGCGATGCGCCAGTGCTTCCGCAGCGTCTCAAGGAGACCCGGCCGCGTCTGGGCACGGCCTTCGACAAAGGCGGGCGATTCCGGCACATGCGAGCGGATGAAAAGCACGATCAGCGCCGGCACGAAGCTCAAGAGGAACATGGCGCGCCAGCCGAACGTGAACTCGCCGATCTTCTGGCCGTAGAGCAGGCCGTAGACCACCGCCGCCAGCAGGTAGCCGGCAGGATAGCCGCATTGCAGGATACCCGAGACCATGCCGCGGGCGCTCGGCGGAATGGATTCCATGGCAAGCGAGCTGCCCAGACCCCATTCGCCGCCCATGGCGATGCCGAACAAGGCGCGCAACGCCAGGAATATTCCGAGATTGGGCGAGAAGGCGGCGAGCGCGCCGATCACAGAATAGCTGACGATGTTAAGCATCAGGATCGGCTTGCGGCCGTATTTGTCGGCAAGCATGCCGAAGAAGAACGCGCCGATGAAACGCGTCGCCAAGGTCAGGAACAACGCTTTCGAGACCGCCGGCACATCGGTCTGGAACTCAGCCGCAATATCGGTGAGCAGGAAAGTCAGAAGGAAGAAATCAAAAGCGTCGAGCGTCCAGCCGAGGAACGATGCGATTACGGTTTTCTTCTGTTCGGTGGTGAGGTTCAAGGCGGTCCTCCTTTTGCACCCCCCCAAAAGGAACGATATGTTCCAGGGCGGGCAAAAGAGAACCGTTGGGTTTGCCGGTTTTTGGAAACCGGCGGTCACATTTGCGTAAACTCGAGGTCGATGACCATCAACCCTTCTGTGCCGCCATCGAGGGCGGCGACCAGGCGCGCGCCGGCGCGCTGGTGCGCCTCATGCACGAGATAGGCGTCGCGGGCGGCGGCATCGCGAAAATCGATGGTGAAGCCGTGGGTGAAGCCGCGCGCGAACGGCTCCGGGCTGACATTGGCGCTGAAATGCACCTTGCCCATGCCGTCGATGACGGTGCGCAGCGCTTCGAGGCCGGCATGGATCGCCGCGCGCTCGGTTGCGGGAACGTCGTCGCGAAAGCGGACAAAGACGCAATGCCGGATCATCATTCGTGCCTCAAGCCGCCTGGTTGCCCTTGAACACGGCCGGCGGCAGCGGCTCGCGGCCGAGGATCAGGTCGGCGCCCTTTTCGCCGACCATGATGGTCGGCGCATTGGTGTTGGAGGAGGGGACGCGCGGCATCACCGAGGCGTCGCAGACCCGCAGGCCCTCGATGCCGCGCAGCCTCAGGTCCGGCGTCACCACCGCCATCGCGTCATGGCCCATGCGGCAGGTGCCGACCGGGTGGTGGTCCGTCTTGGAGCTGCGGCAGGCATAGTCGAAGAGCTCAGCGTCGCTTTGCAGATTTGGACCGGGCAGCACTTCGCGCAAAACATAGGGCTGAAGCGCCTTCTGCCGCATGATCTCGCGTGCCAACCGCAGGCCCTTGATCGACATGTCGCGGTCATAGGGGTTGGACCAGTAGTTCGGATCGATCAGCGGATGGTCGGCCGGGTCGGCGCTCTTCAATCGCACCGTGCCGCGCGAGCGTGGGCGCAGGAAAGCGGAGTTCAGCGTGACGCCCGGGTTCTTCAGCTTCTCGACGCCGGCCTCGATGCCGGAGCCGAGGCCGAGATGGAACTGGATATCGGGCGAGGCCGCGGTCGGGTCGGAGTACCAGAAGCCGCCGGTCTCGAACAGGCTGGAGGCCACCGGCCCCTTCTTGAGCAGAAGATATTGCAGGCCGGCCCACAACGTGCGGTGCAGCCTGGCGTAGTTGTCGTAGGTATGGTCGCCGGTGCATTCGGCGATGACGAACAGGTCGAGATGGTCCTGCATGTTGGAGCCGACGCCGGGCAGGTCGTGCACCGGCGTCACGCCAACCGACTTCAGATGGTCGGCCGGGCCGATGCCGGACTGCATCAGCAGCTTCGGCGAGCCGATGGCTCCACAGGAGACGATCACCTCGCGCTCGGCGCGCAGTATGGTCTTCTCGCCGCCGGGCTTATCGACGATTTCGACGCCGACAGCGCGGCCCTTCTCGACGACGACGCGGGTGACCAGCACATCGGTCCTGACCGTCAGGTTCTTGCGGTCGCGGATCGGCTTGAGATAGGCGACGGAGGCGGATGAACGCTGCGCATCCTTCTGGGTGAGCTGATAGTAGCCGACGCCTTCCTGGCTGGCGCCGTTGAAATCCGGATTGAACGGGATGCCCATTTCCTGGCCGGCGCGGAAATAAGCCTCGCAAATCGGCAGCGGCGAGATCGGATTGGAGACGCCGAGCGGTCCCTGGTCGCCATGATAATCGTTGGCGAAGCGCTGGTTGTTCTCGGCGCGCTTGAAATAGGGCAGCACGTCGCGATAGCCCCAGCCGGTCAGCCCTTCTTCCTTCTCCCAGGCGTCGTAGTCGCGGGCGTTGCCGCGCGTGTAGATCTGCGCGTTGATCGACGAGCCGCCGCCGACAACCTTGGCCTGCGTGTACCAGAAGACGCGGTCCTTCATGTTCTTCTGCGGCACGGTCGACCAGCCCCAGGAGGCGATGCCCTTGGTCATCTTGGCGAAGCCCGCCGGCATATGGATCAGCGGATGCCAGTCCTTGCCGCCGGCTTCCAGCAGCAGGACGGAATTCGAAGGATCCTCGCTCAGCCGGTTGGCGAGAACACAGCCGGCTGGACCGGCGCCAACAATGATGTAGTCAGCCATTGTTCCTCACAAGCGCGGCACGGAGAGCGCGCCGTCGACATCGATGACCGATCCGGTCGAAAAGCCGAATTTGCCGGAGGCAAGTGCGGCCACGACGGCGCCGATGTCGCCCGCCTCGCCCCAGCGTCTGGCGGGCACCAGGCCGCCCTCGATCAGCGCGTCATACTTGGTGGAAACGCCGGCCGTCATGTCGGTGCGGATGATGCCCGGCCGCACCTCGAATACGCCGATATTTTCCGCCGCCAGCCGCAGCGCCAGGTTCTTCACCCACATCGATAGCCCAGCCTTCGAAATGCAGTAGTCGGCGCGCTCCGGCGAGGCCATCGCGGCGCTGACCGAGGTGATGGTGATGATCGACCTGGCTGAAACGGCGGGCGTCGCCAGCATGGCCTTGGCGATGCCCTGGCTGAGGAAGACAGTGCCGCGCAGATTTATGTCTAGCGCGCGGTCGAAGTTTTCCGGCTTCAGCTCCAAAAGGTCGCCGCGCACCACCGCGCCGACGCCGGCATTGTTGATCAGACAGTCGATGCGGCCGAAGGCGGTCATCGCAGCGTCAATGAGGGCGGCATGGCCAGCGAGATCGGCGATGTCGCAGCTTGCATAGGCAAATTTCGCGCCGCGTGCGGCGATGTTGGCCGCCAGCTCGTCGGCAGGCTTGTCGACAAGGTCGGCGACCAGGATGTCGAAGCCGGCGTCGGCCAGCGCCTCGGCGCAGGCAAGCCCGATGCCGCGCGCGCCGCCGGTGATGATGGCTGCCTGGCGGGTCATTGGAAGCCTCTTTCTCGGTCAGCGCGGCGCGAACCTATCAAAGCTCGCTCCTGCGGATATGCTCGGCCACCCGCAGCGCCTGGGCGGCGATCGACAGCGCCGGATTGACCGCGGCCGATGTCGGCAGGAAGCCGCCGTCGACCACGAACAGGTTCCGGTGGTCGAAGGCGCGGCAGAACGGATCGAGCGGCGCTGTCGCCGGGTCGTTGCCCATCTTGACCGTGCCGCATTGGTGCGAGGGAGTGCGCTTGTCGAAGGGGCGCGACAAAACGATCGGATAACCGCAGGCGCGAAGGTTTTCGCGCATGACCTTGGTCAAGCCTTCGAGCGACCGCATGTTGGAGCGGCGCCACTGCATGACGATCTCCTTGCCGTCGACCATGATGCGGCTTTCGGGATCGGGAAGGTCCTCGCACATCAGGTACCAGTCGACGGCGTGCCTGGCCATGAAATCGAGCGCGAATTTCGGCACCGTCTTCACATTGGCCTTCAGCATGTTGCCGTCGATCTTGCCGAGCAACTGCACATTGCCCAGCGGCTTGCCGCCCTTGCCGTCCGACAGATAGTAGTCGTTGAGCATCAGCGTCTTCTGGTAGACGCTGTCGTTGCGGCGGCGCGGGTCGATCGCCAGCATCGCGCTCGAATTGTGGTTCATGAAATTTCGGCCGACCTGGTCGGAGCTGTTGGCGAGGCCCTTGCCGGTACCTGAGGGCGAGCGCAGCAGGATGGCGGCCGAGTTGATCGCGCCGGCCGAGAGGATCACCAGTTTCGGCGACAGCGTCTTCCGTGCGCCGTTCTGGGTGTAGTGGATGGCGGTGATCGTCTTGCCGTCCGTTGACGTCTCGAGCCAGTCTACATGCGCGCTGGTTTCGAGCCGGATGTTCGGGTCGGCAAGCGCGGCTGTCAGCGGTCCGGTCTGAGCGTCGATCTTGCCCTGGCCGGTGTTCGGGAAAGCGTCCCAACCGGTCTTGCCGTCCTTCAGCCAGGCCTCGATGTCGACGCCGAGCGGCAGCGAAGCCGGGTGCAGGCCAAGGCTCTTCAACTCGGCGCGGGCGCGCGCGATCGGCGGCTCGTCGGGCACCGGCTTGAAGGCGTAGGGGAGCGAATGGAACGGCTCCGTCGGATCCTCGCCGAGCGTGCCGCGCACGCGAAAAAGCTGTTCGGCCTTCGAATACCAGGGCTCGAACTCGTCATAGGAAAACGGCCAGGCGGGCGAGACGCCGCCGAAATGCTCGAGCTCGGAGAAATCCTCCTTGCGGTAGCGGATCAGCACGGCGCCGAAGAATTTCGAATTGCCGCCGACATAGTAGTAGTTGCCGGGGTTGAAGGCAGCGCCGCCGGCCTCGCGCCACATCTCCTTCGGCCGGTAATGGCCGTCGACGAAGATCGAGCGCGTCGAGCGCGCATGCGGCGTTGCCGGCAGCGGCTCGCCGCGCTCCAGGATCAGGATCGAGGCGCCGCTGCCGGCCAAGCCGGAAGCGATCGTGGCGCCGCCGATGCCGGAGCCGATGATGACGATATCCGGATTTGTCATGGCCTAAAGCGCGTCGCGTTTGAGCTGCCATATCCGACGCGCTTCAGGTTTCTGTTTTGATGCATGTCGTTGCCCCAAAACCGGATCCACTTTTGGGCGACATGCATCAGCGGATGCGCTTCTCGGTCGCCGGGTCAAAGAACACCGCCTTGCTGAGGTTGAAGGCCAAAGGCGTGCTGGTGCCGGGCTGTATCCTGGCATCCGCCCTCAGCCGCGCCACCACGCCCTTACCGCCGAGATTGGTGACGGCGAAGGTATCCGAGCCGGCGGGCTCGACCACCTCGATGTGGCAGTCGGCGGTCGCAATGTCGGAGCCGTTGCGTTCGGCGCCTTCCGGGTCGGTCAGCGCTTCGGGGCGGACGCCGAAGATTACCGGCTTGTCCTTGAATGCCGCAAGGCCGGCGGGCGCGCCGGGCATCGGCAGTATGATCGGCTGGCGCGCCTCGCGGTCGAGCACCACGGAAAGCCCGCCACCATTGCCGTCGATCTTGGCGGGGATCAGGTTCATCGCCGGCGAGCCCATGAAGTCGGCGACGAAGATATTGGTCGGGTTGTTATAAATCTCGGCCGGCGTGCCGAACTGCTGCACCTCGCCGTCGCGCATCACGGCAATCTTGGTCGCCAAGGTCATCGCCTCGATCTGGTCATGCGTCACATAGACGATCGTCGTGCCGGTGGTGGCATGCAGGCGCTTGATCTCGATGCGCATGTCGACGCGCAGCTTGGCATCGAGGTTGGAGAGCGGCTCATCGAACAGGAAGAGCTTGGGGTCGCGCACCAGCGCCCGGCCCATGGCGACGCGCTGGCGCTGGCCGCCGGAAAGCTGGCTCGGCTTGCGCTGCAGCAGATGGCCGATCTGCAGGATCTTGGCCACCTTGTCGATCGCCGCCTGGCGTTCCGCCGCCGGCACACCGCGCATCTCCATGCCGAAGGCGATGTTCCCGGCGACCGTCATGTTCGGATAGAGCGCGTAGCTCTGGAAGACCATGGCGATGTCGCGCTTCGAAGGATGCAGGTCGTTGATCGCTCGGCCCTCGACGCGGATCTCGCCCTCGGTGATGCTTTCGAGACCGGCGATGGTGTTGAGCAATGTGGACTTGCCGCAGCCGGACGGGCCGACCAGCACCAGGAAGCCTCCTTTTTCGAGCTCGACATCGATGCCCTTCAGGATCTCGACATTCCCGAAACGCTTCTTCAGCCCATCAATTTCCAGAAAAGCCATGGTCGTTCCTTCAAGAAAAAGGGTCAGCCCTTGACCGCGCCAGCCATCAGCCCGCGCACGAAATAGCGGCCGGCCACGACATAGACGATCAGGGTGGGGAGCGCGGCGATCATCGCCGCAGCCATGTTGACGTTGTATTCGACGACGCCGGTCGAGGTGTTGACGACATTGTTCAGCGCCACCGTCATCGGCATCACGTCGCCGGAGCCGGCATAGGCGGAGGCGAACAGGAAGTCGTTCCAGATGTTGGTGAACTGGTAGATCACCGTCACAACGATGATCGGCAGCGAATTGGGCAGCATGATGCGCCGAAATATCTGGAAGAAGGAGGCGCCGTCGACCTGTGCCGCCTTCACCAGCTCGGTCGGAAAGGCCTCGTAATAATTGCGAAAGAACAGCGTTGTGAAGCCGAGGCCGTAGACCACGTGGACGAAGACCAGGTTGACCGTCGAATTGCCGAGACCGAAATTGAATCCCGTTGCGTTCTGCAGGGTGACGCCGAAGCGGCCGAGGCTGCCGAGGATCGTTGCCATCGGCAACAGCACCGACTGGAACGGAATGAAACAGGCAAACAGCATCATCGCGAAGACCAGGATGTGGCCGCGGAAGCGCCATTTGGTCAGCACATAGCCGTTGAGCGCGCCGAGCAGCGTCGAGATCAGCACCGCCGGCACCACCATCTTGATGGAGTTCCAGAAATAGCCCTTCATGCCCACGCAGGTCAGGCCCGAGCAAACCTCGCTCCACGCCTTTATCCATGGAGCGAAAGTCGGCGCATGCGGCAGCGACAGCATGTTGCCGTTCTGTATCTCGTCCATCGTCTTGAACGAGGTGACCAGCATGACGAAGAGCGGCATCAGGTAGAAGATCGCGAACAGCGCGAGCAAGCCGTAGATCACGATGCGGTTGAGCGTCCTGGCGCGGACGCCGCTCGAGGCCTGGCGGGTGGGTGAGGGGCGGGTGGGTGAAGTAACGGCGCTCATCGCGACTTCTCCCTGAGCTCGGAATAGAGATAGGGAACGATGATGGCCGTGATGGTCATCAGCATGATCACGGCGCTCGCCGACCCGACCGCCATCTCGTTGCGCTTGAAGGTAAACTCATACATGAAGTTGGACGGCAGCCAGGCCGAGCCGCCTGGGCCGCCGCTGGTCAGCGCCACGACGAGGTCATAGGACTTGATGGCGAGGTGCGCGAGCACGATGAAGGCCGACAGGAAAACGGGCCTGAGCATCGGGATGACGATGCGGCGATAGAGCTGGAAGGTGGAAGCGCCGTCGATCTGCGCCGCCTTCATGATTTCGCCGTCGATGCCGCGAAGACCGGCCAGGAACATCGCCATGATGAAGCCCGAGGCCTGCCAGACGCCGGCGATGACGACCGTGTAGATGACGAAATCCTTGTTCTTGATCCAGTCGAAGTGGAAGCTCGTCCAGCCCCATTGATGCAGGGTCTGCTCGAGTCCGAGGCCAGGGTCGAGGAACCATTTCCAGGCGACGCCGGTGACGATGAAGGAGAGCGCCATGGGGTAGAGGTAGATCGGACGCAGCACGCCTTCGCCGCGGATCTTCTGGTCGAGCAGGATGGCCAGGAACAGGCCGAGCGCCAGGCAGATGCCGATGTAGAGAAAGCCGAAGATGCCCATGTTGGTGATCGAGGTGTACCAGCTCGACGGCGGGTCGCTCTCGAAGGTCCAGCGCCACAGGCGCTGATAGGCGCGGGGGCCGGTGATGGCGTAGGACGGGAAGGTTTTTGAATTTGTGAACGACAGATAGATCGTCCATAAAATGAAGCCATAGACGAAGACGATCGTCGCCGCGAAGCTCGGCGCCAATACGATCTTCGGCAACAGATCCTGCAGCCGCGACCGGACCGTGCTGCCTGGGCGGGCGTCATGCTCCGGCGTCAGCTTGATCTGGGTTTCGGCAACTGTGCTCATCGGCTCATCCAGTACCGGTTGGTCGGAAACGGCCCGGCGCGACCAGGGTCTTTCCCTCACCTTTTGTCGACAGGAGACCTCCCCCACCGAAGCGGGGGAGACCCGAGTTCAAGCGAAAGCCTTACTTGGCGTCGTCGATCGCCTTGACCAGTTCGGTCACGGCCTCGTCAGAGGTCTTGATCTGGCCATGGACGAACTTCGAGACGACGTCCTTGTAGGCGTTGGCGACGGCCGGCGGGGCGCCATAGCCCTGGGCCAGCGAGCCGAACAGCGTGCCGCCTTCATTGGCTTTCTTCAGGTCGGCCATGCCCTTCTTGCCGCAAGCGTCGAAGTCGGTATCAGGCACGTCGGTGCGGGCCGGGACCGAACCCTTGACGACGTTGAAGGCCGACTGGAAGCTCTTCGACAGGGTGGCGGTGGCCAGCGCGACCTGGGCGGCCTTGCGGTCCTCCGGAACGTTGAACATGCCGAACATGTCGGAGTTGTAGATCACGGAGCCGTCGGTGCCCGGGAAGCGGTAGCAGAGGAAGTCGGTGCCCGGGGTTTTCTTGGCGGCGTGGAACTCGCCCTTGGCCCAGTCGCCCATGACCTGAACCAGCGCGTCGCCCTTGATGACCATCGCGGTGGCGAGGTTCCAGTCACGGCCCGAGAAGTTCGGGTCGACATAGGTGACGAGCTTGGCGAGGTTGTCGAACGACTTCTTCATCGTGTCGGACTTGAGGGAGTCCTCATCGAGGTCGTTCATGGCCTTCTTGTAGAACTCCGGACCGCCGGTCGACAGCACGACGGAGTCGAACATGGTGGCTTCCTGCCAGTTCTGGCCGCCAAGCGCGAGCGGGGTGACGCCGGCTGCCTTGGCCATGTCGAGCAACGCCACGAAGTCGTCGAAGGTCTTCGGCTCGGTGCCGCCGATCTTGTCCATCACCGCCTTGTTGATCCACAGCCAGTTGACGGAGTGGACGTTGACCGGAGCGGCCACCCACTTGCCGTCATAGACGGAGAACTTCTGCAGCGCCGCCGGAACCGACTTGTCCCAGCCTTCCTTCTTGGCGGTCTCGGTCAGGTCGCCCATGACGCCGGCGGCGGCATAGTCGAGCACTGTGTAACCCAGCATCTGCGAGGCGGTCGGGTAGTTGCCGGCCGCGACCATGGCCTTCAGCGCGGTCATGGCGGCGTCGCCGCCGCCGCCGGCCACCGGCACGTCCTTCCAGGCATAGCCTTCCTTGGCCAGATCCTGCTTCAGCACGTTCAGAGCGGCCGCTTCGCCGCCCGACGTCCACCAATGCAGCATCTGCACTTCCTTGACATCCGCGGCATGCGCCGAGAACGCAAAGCTCGTCGCAAGAGCCGTTCCGATAAGCAGTTTGCGCAACATGTACTACCTCCCTTGTTGCATTCACGTAACCGGCGGGTGTCCGCCGGGGTTTCCCAACTCAGCCGACCCACCAACCGGTGCGCTGGCCGCGATGAAACTGGATAGTCTTTTCCTCGGTATAGTCCTCGACGGCGCGTTTGCCGAGTTCGCGTCCGATACCGGACTGCTTATAGCCGCCGAAAGGCAGTTCGGGATAACCTTCCATGAACGTGTTCACCCAAACCGTCCCCGAACGCACACCGCGCGCCACCGACATGCAGGTGTCGATGCCGGCGCTCCACACCCCTGCAGACAGACCATAGGGCGTGTTGTTGGCAATGTGCAATGCCTTTTCAATCGTTTCAAAAGTGAGCACGGACAGCACCGGTCCGAACACTTCCTCGCGTGCGATCGCCATGTCCTCGGTGACGTTGCGGACGATGGTTGGGTCGAGATACTGGCCGGCGTTGGAGGCGAGCTGGCCGCCGCCGCTGTAGACTCTGCCGCCGTCGGTTTTCGCCGCCGTTACATAGCCGGCTACCTTTGCCATATGGTCGGCTGAGATCATGGCGCCGACCTTGGTGCCGTTGTCGAGCGGATCGCCGACCCTAACCTTGCTTGCCAGCGTCTTGACCATGCCGAGAAAGTCGTCGGCGATCGCCTCATGCACGATCAGCCGGCTGCCGGCATTGCAGCACTCGCCGGCGTTGAAGAAGCCGCCGAACACCGCCGCGTCCGCCGCCGCTTCTAGGTCGGCGTCGGGGAAGACGATCTGGCCGTTCTTGCCGCCAAGCTCCATCGAGACTTTCTTCAGAGAATTCGATGCCGCGGCCATGGTCATCTTACCGACGCGGGTCGAGCCGGTGAAGGAGACCATTTCGACCAGCGGATGGCTGACCATCGGCGCGCCGACATCGGCGCCGAAACCGGCGAGGATGTTGACGACGCCGGCCGGCAGTCCGGCCTCGAGCAGGATGTCGCCGAGCACGAAGGTCGAGGCCGACGTCATCTCGCTCGGCTTGACCACCGCCGTGCAGCCGGCGGCGAGCGCGAAGGGCAGCTTCTGGCTGATGATCAGGAACGGGAAATTCCACGGCGTGATCAGCGAGACGACGCCGATCGGCTCGCGCAGCACCACGCCCAACATGGCATCGCCGAGATTGGCATAGCTCTCGCCATGCAGCGTGCGGGCAAGCGAGGCGGCATAGCGCCAGATGTCGACGGCGCCGCCAATCTCGCCGCGCGCCTGGGCGATCGGCTTGCCGGATTCCAGCGCGTCGAGCCGGGCGATCTCTTCCAGCCGGGTCTCGATCAGGTCGGCGGCCTTGAGCAACACGGCGGCGCGCTCGGAGGCTTTCATGCGCGGCCACGGGCCGGTCTCGAACGCCCTGTGTGCGGCCTGAACCGCAGCCTCGACGTCTGCAGCGCCCGCCTGGGCATAGCGCGAGACAACAAAACCGTGGCCGGGGCTGGCACGCTCGATGCTGCGGCCGTCGCGGGCATCGATATGCCTGCCGTCGATCAGCAGCTTGTAGCTCTTCGGCGCCTGGGACGCCTCGGCCGGCATGGAGATGTTGAGCGGTGCGTTCATCATGCTTTCTCTAGGATCTCGAAAAGGCCGGCTTCTGCTTGGCCTTGAAGGCGCCCACGCCGGCTTTCAGGTCGGCGGTCAGCGCAATGAAGCCGCTGGCCAGCGCCTCGGTCGCAGCGGCGTTCTCCTCGCCCTCGGCAATGGCGATCATCAGCTTAGCAGCCTCGGTCGCCAGCGGGCCGCGCTCGGCGATTCTTTGCCCCCATGCCTTGGCTTCGTCGAACGCCTTGCCGGTTTCGGCGACGCGGTCGACAACGCCGAGCGCAAGCGCGTCGGTCGCGAGAAAGATCTCGCCGCCGAGTGCCATGCGGCGCACGACTTGCGCGCCGAAGCGGCGCACGGCGCGCTGCGTGCCGGACCAGCCGGGCACGACACCGATGGAGGTTTCGGGAAAGCCGAGTTTTATCTGGGTTTCGGCGACGCGGAAGTCGCAGGCGGCCGCGAGCTCCAAGCCGCCGCCCAGCGCATGACCAGACAACACAGCGATGGTCGGTTGCCGAAGCCGCGCCAGCCGGTCGAACACACGATGTCCGTAGCGCACCCATTGCACCTGGAAATCGGCGGCGTTCATCGCGCCCCAGGCTTCCACGTCGCCGCCGGCGCAAAAACCCTTGCCTTCACCCCGGATCAGGACGACCCGGATACTGTTCGCCAGTTCGGCCTCGTCAAGCGCCGCCTCGAGCGCGCGTAGCATCGGGATATCGAGCGCGTTGAACTTTTCCGGCCGGCGCAGCGTGACGATGCCGATGGCACCGTCCTGCTCGAAGGTGACGAGGCGCTCAGTCATGCGCGCCTCCAAGCGAAGCGCCGCCGTTGAGCGACAGGCCGATCGGCCGGTCCTGGTAGAGCGCGGCAGGCGTGACCTTGAGATCGTTGGCGACCGCGAGTCGAGTGTCGGCCTGCGCCAGCACGTCGCGTTCGAGGTCGATGCCAGGCGCGAGCTCCGTCACCATCAACCCGTCAGGCGTCAGCTTCATCACGCAGCGCTCGGTGACATAGGTGATGTCCTGCCCCTGTGTGACCGCGCGCTTGCCGGAGAAGGAGATGTGCTCGACCTCCCCGACGATCTTCTTCACCTTGCCTTCCTGATCGATGCGGATCGCGCCGTCTGCCAGCGAGAGTTTGGCGCCGGCATTGAAGAAGCCGGAAAAGACGATCTTCTTGGCGCGCGATGTGATGTCGACGAAGCCGCCGGCACCCGCCGTCACATGCGGCCGAGCCGAAAGCTTCGACACATTGACCGAGCCGTGGCGGTCGATCTGCAGGAAGGAAAGCAGCGAGGCATCGAAGCCGCCGGCCTGGAAATAGATGAACTGGTGCGGCGAGGGCATGATCGCCTCGGCATTCGAGGCACAGCCGAACTTGAAGTCGAGCAGCGGCACGCCGCCGACCGCGCCTTGCTCGATCACCCAGGTGACCTTGCCGTGCTGGCCTTCCTCGAGAAGGATGCGCGGCACGTTGGCCGAGATGCCGAAGCCGATGTTGACGGCCATGCCGTCGCGCAATTCCATGGCGACGCGACGCGCGATCACCTTCTGAACGTTCATTTCCGGCGTGCGGAAGGTTGATAGCGGCCGGAAGATCTCGCCTGAGATTGCCGGGTCGTAAGGTGTGAGCGTCGTCTGCAACTGGTCGGGCGCCACCACGATATGGTCGACCAGGATGCCCGGCACGCGCACGTCGTGCGGCTTCAGCGTGCCGTTTTCGACGACGCGTTTCACCTGCGCGATGACGACGCCGCCATTGTTGCGGGCCGCGAGCGCCTGTTCCAGGCCGCCGAGATAGGCGCCCTCGTGCTCATAAGTGAGGTTGCCGCGCTCGTCGGCGGAAGTTGCGCGGATGATCGAGATGTTGGGAACGATAGCGCGGAAATAGAGCCATTCCTCGCCGTCGAACTGCTGCACAGAAACGATCGGCTCGTCGGCCGCGGCGTTCATGGCGCAGCCCTGGTGGCGCGGATCGGCAAAAGTGTCGAGGCCGACCTTGGTCAGCACACCCGGCCGCTTGGCGGCAGCCTCGCGATGCATGTCGAACAGGATGCCCGAGGGCACGTTGTAGGCAGCGACCGAATTGTCGCCGATCATCTTCCAGATCTGCGGCGGCTCGGAAGAGGAGGGGCCTGACGGATAGGAGCCGCAGAGTGTGCGCTTCAGAAGGCCCGGCTTGGCGAGATGGTCGATGCCCTTGATGCCGTACATGTCGCCGGCGGCGATCGGATGCAGCGTGGTGATATTCTTCGGATGGCCTTCCACGTCGAAGCGCTCGCCGATCGCGGCAAGCACGGCGTCCGGGCAGCCAAGGCCGCTCGACGACGACACCGAGACGACCATGCCGTCCTTGATCAGGCTGGCGGCGTGGGCCGCCGAAACGAGCTTGCTCACGCCAGGCTCCCGAGTTGCGGGTCGATCATCACGGATTTGCCGGTCTTCGACGATTGCAGCGCGGCTTCGGCCGAGGCCAGCGACCAGATGCCGTCCTCGCCGGTGGCGGATGGCTGGCCTTCGGCGCGGATCGCGGCATGAAACTGGCTCAGCGAACGGGTGTAGAGGTCCTCGCGGTCGAAGCTAAGCTCTTCCTCGCCGCTTGCAGTGCGCAGGAGCACAGAGCCGACGGGCTTCTGCGTCATCACATTGGTAGCGATCAGCGAGCCTTCCGACCCGTGCACCTCGAAGCCGGTGCCGGCGAATTTCGTCGTGAAGCCCTCATGCGACTGCGCGATGACGCCGGACTTGAAGCGCCAGATGCACATGGCGCCGTCCTCCAGCCCGCCGCCGGCCATGCCGGCCGACTGCGTGAAGGCCGAAATCTCCACCGGATCGTCGCCGAGCACGAAGCGCAGCGTGTCGGCGTCGTGGACGGTGATATCGAGCACCACACCGCCGCCGGCCTCGGGCCTCGTGATGCGCCAACCCTGCAGGTTTTCCGGCAGGTAGACCGAATGGAAGACGCGCGCGGCGATCGGCTTGCCGATACGGCCGGCGGCGATCATCTCGCGCATCGCCCGGTGCGCACCGGCGTTGCGCAGGTGGTGGTTGGTGCCAAAGACGATGCCGGCGGCCTTGGCGGCGGCGACCATCTGCTTGGCATCGGCGCTGGTCAGTGCAAGCGGCTTCTCGCATAGCACATGCTTGCCGGCCTTGATGGCGACGAGACCCTGTTCGAGGTGCAACTCGTTCGTGGTCGAGATGTAGACGGCGTCGATGTCCCTGCTGAGCAGCGCATCGAGCGTCGAGACGGCCGCCGGAATGCCGTTTTCCCGGGCATAGGCTTCTGCGCGCTCCTGGCTTGAGCTCATTACGGCGGAGACCTCGCCATCGGCCTGAGCGCGGATGGCGTTGATCATGAACTGCCTGGCGATCGTGCTGGCGCCGATCAATCCCCATCTCACGCCCATGCCGCGTCTCCGACTTGCTTGTTGCGGTCCGGGCCACTGCTTTCCCGGACGACGAGATTGACGGCGCCGACATGGTCCTCGGCGCGCGTGGTGCGGGACTGGATCATCTTCAGCATGACATGGGCGGCGCGTTCGCCGAGGCCGGCGCTGTCGACGGCAACGCTGGTCAGCGCCGGACTGTAGTGCTCGGCTTCGGCGACATCGTCGAAGCCAACGACGGCAAAGTCCGCTCCTGCCTCCAGATTGCGCCTGCGCAGCGCCAGCATGGCGCCGAAGGCGACCGCGTCGTTGAAGCACAGCGCCGCCGTCGGCGGCTCGGCCGCGGCAAGTGCCGTCTCCAGGCAGGCCATGCCGCCCTTGCGGCTGGTCTCGCCTTCGACGACCAGCCGGTGAGCCGCCGGGACACCGAGCGTTTCGCAGGCTTCGAGGAAGCCGCCCAGGCGCTCGTGATAGACAACGAGGTCCGATGAGCCGCCGAAGAACGCCAGGCGGCGATGGCCCTTGCGGATCAGATGCTCGGTGGCCAGCACGGCGCCGCGATGATTGTCCGGCGCGATCACCGGGATGCGGCTGTCAGGCAGACGGCGCATGGCAAAGACGATCGGCACACCGGCCGTCTCGATGCGGCGGAAGGCGCCCGGCGTGGTGCCGCGCGCCGGCGAGACGATCAGGCCTGCCACACCCTGCTCCATCAGCGATTTCAGCACCTCTTCCTGGCGCACCGGGTTTTCCGCCGTGTTGGCGATGAAGGGGACGACGCCCGCCGCCTGGAAGACGCGCTCCATGCCGACGGCAAGCTCGGCGAAAAAGGGGTTGGTGAGATCGTTGATCACCATGCCGATGACGTTGGAATGCGCCTTGCGCAGATTGGCGGCCCCGCGGTTGTAGACATAGCCGACATCCTCGATCGCCTTGCGCACCTTGATCGCGGTTTCGGGCCGGATCAGCCCGCTGCCTTGCAGCACGAGAGACACCGTCGATTTGGACACGCCGGCCTCGCGCGCAATGTCCAGGATCGTCGCCTTGGCCCGGCTGGCCATCCTCGTCCCATCCTCCGCGTTTGTGAACAATTTATTGGAACGTTCTAATCATCGTTCGAAATCAGAGTCAATCGTAATTCCCGTGAGAGTCGAAAAATTGATTGAAGCGGTTCAAAATCGCAGCCGTGCAGGGGCCCTCGCGTTGAGACGCCATGCCCCTCGGCTCAGGTTCCTGGAATCATAAAGGTTCTTGATTTATTGGAACGTTCCATTTATAGGGACCGCAACAGGAGAGTTCGATGGACATCACCTTGCCTGCTGAAAACGGCGACCGGGTCAGCTATCGGCTCGTCGACGAACCGGTCACGCCGAGCAAAAGCGCGCGTTTTTCGCGTATCGCCTATGCCGCTGCCCACGTCGTTGCCGATCCCATCGCCATGACCAATCCGTGGTCGCAGCCGGCGGTCGACTGGGAAAGGACCATGGCGTTTCGCCATCATCTGTGGCGGCTCGGCTTCCGCGTCGCCGAGGCCATGGACACCTCGCAGCGCGGCATGGGTTTCGACTGGGCGAGCGCGAAGGAATTGATCCGCCGCTCGATCGCGGAGGCGCGAACGGTGCCGGGCGCCGACCTTGCTTCGGGGGCGGGGACCGATCATCTGGCGCCGGCGGCGGCCAAGACGCTCGACGACGTTATCCGCGCCTATGAAGAACAATTCGCCTTCGTCGAAGGCGAGGGCGGCAAGGCGATCATGATGGCAAGCCGCGCGCTGGCGGCGGTGGCAAAAGGGGCGGACGACTATGACCTCGTCTACGACCGCATGCTCTCCCAGGCGTCGGGCAAGGTCATCCTGCACTGGCTGGGCGACATGTTCGATCCGGCGCTCAAGGGTTATTGGGGGAGCAATGATTTCGATACCGCACTCGACACGGTCGTTGCCATCATCGAGCGGCATGCGGGCAAGGTCGAGGGCATCAAGATATCGCTGCTCGATGCCGGCAAGGAAGTGCTGCTGCGCGACCGGCTGCCCGAGGGCGTCGTGATGTTCACCGGCGACGATTTCAACTATCCCGAACTGATCGCCGGCGACGGCAGCAGACACTCGCATGCGCTGCTCGGCATCTTCGACGCCATCGCACCAGTGGCCAACGCCGCGCTGGCGAAATTGGCCGAAGGCGATACAGCCGGCTACGACGCGCTGATGGCGCCGACCGTGCCGTTGTCGCGCAAGATCTTCGAGGCGCCGACCGAGTACTACAAGGCCGGCATCGTCTTCATGGCCTGGCTGAACGGGCATCAGGACCATTTTACCATGGTCGGCGGCATGCAATCGGCGCGCGGCATATGCCACTACGCGGATGTCTTCCGCCTCGCCGACCAGGCAGGTCTGTTAGCCGACCCTGACCTGGCTACCGCCAGGATGAAGACCCTGCTGGCGATGGCGGGCATCTGAACCATCCGCCGTGCGGGATTTGCGTTCCGCCGGCAAATCTGTATTCGCTTGCCGAGATTGGCGCGGACGGATACGGCAATGGCGGACAAAGTCGCCCTGGCAGACAAAGTCGCCCTTATCACCGGTGTTACCGGGCAGGACGGGGCTTATCTGGCCGAGCTGCTGCTCGCGAAGGGCTATGTCGTCCACGGCGTCAAACGCCGGTCGTCTTCGTTCAACACCGAGCGCGTCGACGGCCTCTATGTCGATCCGCATGAGAGCGGCGCGCGCTTTTTCCTGCATCATGGCGATCTGACCGACGCGACCAACCTGATCCGCCTTGTGCAGGAGACGAAGCCCAGCGAAATCTACAATCTCGGCGCGCAAAGCCACGTCCAGGTGAGCTTCGAAACGCCGGAATATACCGCCAATGCCGACGCGCTTGGGACGCTGAGGCTTTTGGAGGCGATCCGCATTCTCGGCCTGGAGAAATCGGTACGCTTCTACCAGGCTTCGACCTCGGAGCTTTACGGCCAGGTGCGGGAAACGCCACAGAACGAAGCAACGCCTTTCCAGCCGCGCTCACCTTACGCGGCGGCCAAGCTTTATGCCTACTGGATCACGGTCAATTACCGTCAGGCTTACGGCATGTTCGCCGCCAACGGCATCCTGTTCAACCATGAGAGCCCGACGCGCGGCGAAACCTTCGTCACCCGCAAGATCACCCGCGCCGTTGCCGCGATTCATCACGGGCTGCAGGACACGCTCTATCTCGGCAACATCGATGCCCGTCGCGACTGGGGCCATGCGCGCGACTATGTCGAAGGCATGTGGCGCATCCTGCAGCATGGCGAGCCGGACGATTTCGTGCTCGCGACCGGCGAGGCCCATTCGGTGCGCGAATTCGTGGAACTTGCCTTCGCCGAGGCCGGGCGAACCATCCGCTGGCAGGGCCGGGGCGCCGATGAAGTTGGCGTCGATGCAGTCACCGGCGCGGCGCTGGTGCGGATCGATCCGCGCTACTTCCGACCGACCGATGTGGACGCGCTGGTTGGCGACGCCGCCAAGGCAAGGAACGTTTTGGGCTGGTCGCACACGATCGGTTTCAGGGACCTGGTGGCGGAAATGGTTCGGGCCGATCTTGCGCGCGCCGCCGGCGGCAGATGGCGCGATGGCCGTTCAACCTAGGACGAGACCCCGAAAGCATTCTTCGAGATGGCGCTGGCGGAGCGCTGCCGGAAAATCTATTCGGGAAGCAGCGCATCGCGCCGTAACCGCCGCCCCCGCGGACCCGATCCTGAGGCGGGTCAAACGACGCATCCTGCAAGGCAGAAGGCCAAGGTCCGGCGTGATTGCCAAGGCAAGGTGGCGGATCGCCTGGCTGCGTGGTCTTGCAGCGAGGTAATCAGGCCCGCCGCCATATCCAGAATGGCGGGATCGCGCAGTCCGGATGAAAGACCAGCCTCGCTGGTTCCGGTTGCTCGCCCGCAGGCGCGGTTTTGTCGAAATCATGCCTTCCCAGATCGTCCAGCAAAGGCCGGATGCGCTCCTCATCGAACGTTTCGCCGGATATCGTGGCCAGCGTATCGGCATGTGCCGCCATCCAGCGCAGAGCGTCGACCAGCCCCTGTCCGTCTTTCGCCCGGTATGCCCAGAGATTGTCGCCGACGACGGACAGGATTCGTGCCAGTGCCGTCCAGCCCTGCAAGGCAAACATGGCGTAGTGCCTCGGACGCGTGCGTGACATTTCCTCGGGCAAGCGGCCGTCGGAAGCGATCTGGTCGGCGATCCTTTCGCGGGCATAGAGTTCCGCCTTTGCAAGCGCCGCGCCGTCACCCATAAATGCCGCGATGGCCGCCCGCTGCAGGTCGAAGAAAACACCGTGGTTGTTGAGCCGGTGGAATTCAAACATCGCGGCCGGCGCGGTATCCAGCCATTCGCAGTATGAACCGAGCCAGGCCCTGAAGGCCTGGCTGTCCCGCTCGCCCAGCGCTCCGCTTCGCTCGATCAGCCTGACTGCATCGAGAAAGAAGTAGAGATCCGCGAGCTCAAGGATGCCATATCCCGGGCCTTCGTTGTTGTCGCGCCCCCATCGCACCTGCGCATAGCGCATGTTGGGGTTCATTCTCGTCGCGGGGTCCACGAACCATGTCCGGACGAGCCGCGCGGCGTGATCGGCATAGCGCGGCTCGCCAAGCACGGTCGCTGCCAGGGCAAGCACGGTGGTGTCGTCGAGAACCCGTTGCAGGCGGGTCCGGTCGTAGGCTTCGCTGCCTGCTGCATAAAGAGCGGTGCCGGGGGCGTGTTCGCCGTCGCGCCGGATGAAGGGAAGGCCATCGGGTTTGCGCGGATCCGGCCACCAATATGGAGCCGGCTGGAAATAGTCGTGCGGATCGCCGCTCGGGGCAGGGCCGCTCTTGTCCACGACGCTGAACGGGCCGCGCAGAAGCGCCTGCTCCGCACAGGCACGCAGCTCCTGTTGAACATGCAGGTCTTGCCCCTGGCGCGCGGCGGCAAGCCTGTCCTCGTCATAATAGGCCAGGCGAGCGGGATCGAGCTTTTGGGCGATCGCCCTGGCGTCGCAGCGGTCGAGCATGCCGACGATCGCCTCGTCACGCTTGCCCAGCCGGGCGCGGAAACCGGCCCGGCCGACTTCCAGATGCGCACGCCCTGAATCGAGGCGCGCGACCCAGCCCGCATTTTGAAAAAGCCCGGCGTCCGCCGCGAGGCGCGGGCGCGGGATATCCCATGCGTCGTCGCGAAACCGGTCCCATGGCCCGGGGACGCCGAGCCGCCACAGCATTTCGATCTTCGGCCGGCGCCCGTAGCCGTATGTTTCGTCGAACAGTTCGATCGTATCGCTGCGAAAAATGATCTGCGGCTCTTCGTTTGCCGGCGGCCTGAATGTCGCGTCGAGCAGGAGCGCGTTGTCGACGATGCGCGCCATCGGCACGACGACATAGCGAAAATACGGATGTTGTTCGATCGCCGTCCGGATCTGCCGGAAGGCCGGCTCTGTCAGATAGCAATTGCCGTCCCAGGGCATCAGCCACCTGGCACGCCCGCGGGCAATCTTTAGCGCCGCGTTGCGCGCCCCGTTATTGTTCATCGCATAGAGGTTCTTGCGGTGCCGGAGATGCGTCTCGTAACGCGACGCATTGTGTCCACCCGGCCGGCTATCGGCGCTGGTGAACCTGGATTCGTTCGCCGCCAGCCCGTCAGTATTCCAGGGAATTTGCCGGTAGGTGTCGAGTTCGAACGGGATGACGTGAAAGCTTTGACCGCGGCCCTGCAGCAGGTCGACGATGCGCGTTTCCTCGCCAGGGTCGACGATCCGGTTGACGATCCAGAATTTCTCGCAGTCCAAAAAAGTCGGTTCGTTGTCCAGGATGAACCGGACATTGTCGTATGATTGGCCCTTCCGGTGTCGCGGCTCCAAGTCATTGCCGATGATGCGGACGAGCATGAAGCTGTCCTTCACCAAGGACTGCGATGCCTCATAGGCCTTGCGGGCAGCATTGACGCGCTGTCGCGCTAGACGCTTGCGAGCGGCTTTGTTTTCCGTGCGTTCGCGAAACCGGGCGAGTGTGGCAAGCGGCGCGCCGGCATATCTGCCTGCCCGCTTGAGCTCAAGATAGACGCGCAACCAGACCGGGCGCTTTGTCGGGCCAGCACTCATGCGCCGAGACTGGCGGCCGGAAATCGCAGTCCGTTTGCAGTTGCTGGCCGACCGAAGAGCAAAGTCTCCATTGGAATTAGAATGATCCCCGAATTCAGCCTTGCGTAGCCTGTTATCCGGGTTGTGTCACCGTTCCATTCATCGTTACGCCGGGGGACATAGAGATGGAGTGCCAATAACCGCCCGACCGGGTAATTCTTCGCCCGTCGCTGCGAGGTAGCTCCCAGCCCGAAGGCTCAGGCGCTGGTGTTTGACCTTGCCTGTTCCCTGGACAAGCGTGCTTTTGCGCGTTTAGCTCTGGAGCTTGCAATCATCAGGGAGCGCTTCAGCGTGAAGGGATACTGGCTCATCGTCGGAACCGAAATTTCGGACCGGGAGGCGCAGGCCGAATATAGCCGCCTTTGGAAGCCCATCGGCGAAAAATACCAGGCACGGACCAACACGACAAAAGAACCGCCTCTGCTCACAGAGGCGCGCGATGCCAAGCGCATGGTCCTGGTGGAGTTTCCGTCCCTGGAGATCGCCAAGGCCTGCTATGCCGACCCGGCTTACGAAGAAGCCAAGCGCTTTGCGCTGCTGGCGTCGGATCGTGTGCTGGTCATGTTCGAAGGGGATCTCGGGTAGGAGCTGTCGGCAGTGCCGCTGGAGAACCGCTAAACTCGACGCCAGTTCGAGGCGGCCATCGTCTGTCGATTTCTGGGAGAACGCAACCGAGATTCAAGCGCAGAGCTCTGCGCCAACCGGGTATCTAAAGTTATTGAAAGGATGGTGGGCGTGACAAGGATTGAACTTGTGACCCCTGCAATGTCAATGCAGTGCTCTCCCGCTGAGCTACACGCCCATCCGAAGCCGCGCATACACCATTTTTGATCCGGCGCGTCAATAGCGGGAATGTGGAAAGACGGCTTCCGTTTGTCGCATCGGCGCGGCGCGCGTCGATGGCTGCCGAAGGCGGCTCAGGCCGCCTGCAGCATCTTCTCGACCTCGTTGACGAGATCGCGCAGATGGAAGGGTTTCGACAGCACCTTGGCGTCCTTCGGGGCCTTGGAATCGGGATTGAGCGCGACGGCGGCAAAGCCGGTGATGAACATCACCTTGAGGTCAGGGTCGATCTCGGTGGCGCGGCGGGCAAGCTCGATGCCATCCATCTCCGGCATGACGATGTCGGTCAGGAGCAGCGAGAAAGGCTCCTCGCGCAGCCGTTCATAGGCGCTGGCGCCATTGTCGAAATCGCTCACCTGATAGCCGGCGCGTTCGAGCGCCTTGACGAGGAAGCGGCGCATATCGTCATCGTCTTCCGCCAAGAGAATGCGTGCCATCATGTCCCGTCCGAATCACCCGCCCCAAGCCTGCCGCCGGGCAAAGCCGTTAACCATCCTGTATATGAGGATGTGTCGGTAAACATCAAGTGAATGAAGGGCATTCCACATCCGGTTCAAGGTCAAGTTTCGCCGCCTGAAATGCTGGACATGCCGCACGCAAGGTGGCAAGTTTTGCGTCATGATGCAGTGCTGTTTCCTGGTTCGTGCAAATTGAAAACGGCAGCCGAGGATTTTTCGGTCGTTCCACCCTTCGAAATCCGATCGGGCGCCGAACAGCGCGTCCCTTTCCTCTTCAATTCACCGCATAGCGGCCGCTACTATCCGGAGCGCTTCCTGGCCATGGCGCGGCTCGACCGCAATGCCATCCGCCGGTCGGAAGACTGCTATGTCGAGGAGCTTTTCGGCGGCGCCGTGCCGCTCGGCGCGCCGCTGCTGGCGGCCAATTTTCCGCGCGCCTATCTCGACGTCAACCGCGAGCCCTGGGAACTCGATCCGCGCATGTTCGCGGAGCCGGTTCCGTCCTTCTGCAACATCCGCTCGGCGCGTGTCGCGGGCGGGCTGGGCACGGTGCCGAAGCTGGTCGGCGAGGGGCTCGACATCTATCCCGGACGGCTGCCGCTGGCCGAGGCGGTGGGGCGCATCGAAGCGGTGTACAAGCCTTACCATGAGACGCTGAAGCGGCTCTTGACCAGGACGCATGCCAGGTTCGGCTATGCCGTGCTGATCGACTGCCACTCGATGCCGGCCAGCATCCGCGTCGGCGACAATGGCGTGCGGCCCGACTTCATCATCGGCGACCGGTTCGGCATTTCGGCCTCGCCGGCGCTCACCGAAATGGCGATCAGCCTGCTTGTCGGCATGGGCTATACGGTCGCGCACAACAAGCCCTATGCCGGCGGGTTCATCACCGAGCATTACGGCCGGCCGGCGCGGCATCTGCATGCGCTGCAGATCGAGGTCAATCGCGGGCTTTACATGGATGAGCGGACGTTCCAGAAATCAGCCGGCTTCGACGCTTTGGCCGACGACCTGACCCGCTTCTCGGCCGACCTGATGTCGATGCCCGACCATCATTTCGTCGATTTGCCGCTCGCGGCGGAATGACCGTAAAAAAAGACCGCATCGTTTTCACGACACGGTCGAAGTCTAGGGAGGAAACGCCCAAGGAGGGCATGGACAGGATAACCTGTCCGATGACAAAATTATTGTGCGGCGCACAAATGTCAATCGACATCAGGCTTTTTTAATTCAATATGATGTGGAAACTCCGCTTCGGCGGCTCAAATGTGGCATTCGGGCAACAGAAAGCAGGCGCCTGACCGATCTTCACCGCGCCTGTTCTGCGAGAAAGAGCGGCCGGCAAGGGCCGCAAATGGGGAGAGCGACTTGGATATCAGCCTCGATTTCATGCGGCGCATCGCGCATGCCGCCGCCGCGGAAACCTTGCCGCGCTTTCGCAGCCAGGGAGCAGTCACCAACAAGCTGGCGGGGAGCTTCGATCCCGTAACGGAGGCCGATCGCGAGGCCGAGCGCGTGATCCGGGCGCTGATATCCGCCGAATATCCCGACCACGGCATCCTTGGCGAAGAGCATGGCAGCGAAAATATCACCAGCCGGCATGTCTGGGTGATCGATCCGATCGACGGCACCCGCGCCTTCATTTCCGGCGTCCCGGTCTGGGGAACGCTGGTCGGGCTGACTATCGATGGCGACGCGGTCGCCGGCATGATGTCGCAACCTTTCACCGGCGAGCTGTTTTATGCCAACGCGTCCGGTTCGCACTACGAAGGACCGGGCGGCCCGCGCAGGCTCGCGACCCGCAAGACGACCGAGCTCGCGCAAGCGACGCTGTTCACAACCACGCCTGCCTTGTTCGAGGGCAATGCGCGCAAGCGCTACGATGAGTTCGAGACAAAGGTCCAGCTCGCCCGCTACGGCACCGACTGCTACGCCTTCGCCATGCTGGCGGCGGGCAGCGTCGATATCGTCGCCGATCCGGGTTTGAAGCCCTACGACATCGTCGCGCTGATCCCGATCATCGAGAAGGCCGGCGGCGTCATCACCACTTTCGAAGGCGGGCCGGCGGAGAAGGGCGGCGACATTCTGGCGGCGGCAACGCCTGAGCTGCATGCGGCGGCGAAGGCTGCGCTGCGCGGCTGAGCATCCGGCACGCATCAGCGTCGGTTCAGGCAGTGCGCGGCGGAAAACCGGAGAGCGGATGGAATCGCCTATTTGTTTTGATGCATGTCGTTATCCCAAAACCGCTGCGCACTTTTGGCGACATGCATCAGCTGTCGGCGGGCCGGGCGTCCGTGAGACGCAGGCCCCACAAAATGAGCGCGAAAGCCGTGAGGCCGGTCGGCGCGGACGAATACCCCACGACCTTGATCACGGCTTCCTGAAAGGCGCTCCCACGGAAGGCCCCGGCCGCCAAAGGCATTGTCTCATTGCCGGCCCCCCAGGCGCTGGCGATCACGTAGGCCGCCAGGATCGCCAAAGCCGAATAGATCAGGAGCCAGAACGCAACCCGCGACGTCGCTGCGCCGAGATTGAGCCTTGGCCACGCGAGACCCAGCGCCAGCATGAGAACGCCCTGAAGGCCGCTCAGCGTGTGCGCGGAAAGTCCGAGCCGCGGTGCGGCGAGGAACGGTATTGCGAAGCCTTCGAATGACGAAAACAAAAGCAGGGCGACGCCAATCTGCAGCAGGCGATGCCCCTGACGTGACAGCGTGTTCGATACGTTCATGGCCGTTTCTCCCGACCTCTGTCGACTGGCCTGTGTCCCCTTGGGCAACAACTAGCGCTCGACACCCGAACGGGAATAAGGCGTAGACCTGCGCTGATCAGGGCACCCGCTCAGGCTTGTTGGCGGGCGTTTGCGCGCTCTCCACGCGATATTGCAGGCAGGCCGGTCCCTTCCAAGAAGCCAACCGGGGTTGTGCGGCTCGCTTGGAAGCGATGACGTGGCCTGCAAAACCGGTCCGCAGGCGAAGCGGTCAAACGGCGTCGCCGGTGCCGGGAATGAAGGCATCGAAAGCTGCCAGAAGCTGTTCGCGGTAGATGTCCTTCTCCTGCAGGAGCTCGTGTTCCGCGCCGTCGATCATCAACAGCGAGCCGACGCGCAGCCGCCGGGCATGGGCTTCCACCGCCCTGGTCGAGACCACGCGGTCGGCGCCGGCGGCGACGATCAGCATCGGCACCTGGATCCTCGCCATGAAGCCGGGATCGCTGACGGCGTCCGCCGCCTCGGCGGCGGCTTTCAGCCAGCGGATGGTCGGACCGCCGAGCGCGAGCTGCGGCCAGGCCTCGTAGATTGCGACATTGCGCCGGTAGCGCTCGGGATCCGAGGTCACCTTGTTTGCCTCGAAAGGCGGCGGCAATTTCGGCCGTGGACCCAAGGCGGCATAGAGCCGGCCGAGCCCCAGCGCGCAGAAGACCGCGCAGACGCGCCGGACCGTGCTTGTCGAAACCGGCAGATCGGGTACGGCCAGGAAGGGTGTGAGCAGCACCATGCGCCGCACCCGGTTGACCATCGACGGCGAGGCTAGCAGCGCAATCACGGCTCCTGTCGAATGGGCGAGGATGTAGTAGGGGCCGCGGCAGTCGGGCAGCACGATCTCCTCGAAGAATTGCTCGAGGTCGCGCGCATAGTCGCGGAAGCTGCGGACATAGCCGCGCTGGGGGTCGCGCAGCAGGCGGCTGGAATCGCCCTGGCCGCGCCAGTCGAGAACAGCGACTGCGAAGCCGCGATCGGCAAGGTTGCGGATGGTCTCGAAATATTTCTCGATGCACTCGTTGCGGCCGGTGAGCAGCACCACCGTGCCTTGCAGGGGGCGCGCGACAGCGGCAAAAACGCCGTAACGGATCTTCTTACCGTCGCGCGTGGTGAAGAAGCCGCCTGTCGCGTTCTGCGGCGCTGGATTCCCGTCAGTGTGATGGAAAAGATCCGTCATTCGGCACGTCGTTGGTGGTTCCTGGCCCGGAGGCGTCGGCAAGGTGATAGACGGGCAAGCGGGAAAAGCAAAGTGTTGCGAGGATTTACGCGGCCAGGGGATAGGTAAGGCCGGAAGTGCCTGCGGCGCTCTTCCGGCCTCTGTCGATCCGGGAGGAAGGGACGTTGCACCCCGGTTCGGCCTCGACGCGGCGCGGGAAAAAAGAGGCGCCGCTTGTCTGTTATCCTGGCCAAAGCCTAATGCGGCATGGCTGAACGGATGCCGAAGCCCCGGTTCATCTGCCGTTCATCAACATGGCGGTTTTGTGCCGGTCAAAGACCTTGAAATGGGTTTTTCCACTTCCCAAATGAGAGTTGCGGCCGCCGATTGTCGGGGTCGCTGGCCTATCCGGAACGCCTTTCGAGGGTTTCGTACCGGGTCACACGCAAACCATGTTGCTCAACAGGAGAACACCTCATGCGTCACGTTGATTTTTCCCCGCTTTATCGTTCGACCGTCGGCTTCGACCGGCTGTTCACCATGCTCGACTCGCTCGGCCAGCCCGAGACCGCGCAGACCTACCCGCCCTATAACATCGAGCGCACCGGCGAGAACGCCTACCGCATCTCGATGGCCGTTGCCGGTTTCTCGGAAGACGAGATTTCGATCGAAGCCCACCGCAACGTGCTGACCGTCAAGGGCGAGCGCAAGGAAGAGAACGACGGCGAGGGTTCGGAGCTGCTTTATCGCGGCATCGCCTCGCGGTCCTTCGAGCGTCGCTTCCAGATGGCCGACCATGTCGAGGTGGAAGGCGCCACGCTGAAGAACGGCCTGCTCTTCGTCGATCTCACGCGCAACATTCCCGAGGAACTGAAGCCGCGCAAGATCGCGATTACCCAGTCTTCGGACAAGGCCAAGCAGATCGAAGCCAAGGCCGCCGCGTAATCCGCGAGCTCCATTATAGACCAAGTCTCCCTCCCGAGACGAAAGCGGCGCCGAAAGGCGCCGCTTTTTCGTCGTGCCATCGGCAAGCGGCCTTTCTGGCTCTTTTGAAGCGCGCACTCGCGGGTCATGAAGGGCGATGTCCGATTTCTCCCTGGCGCTGACAGCCACCGTCGCAATCACCTTCCTGCTGGCCGGAACCGTCAAGGGCGTGACCGGCATGGGCCTGCCGACGTTGGCCATGGGATTGCTGGGCACCATCATGCCGCCGGTGACCGCGGCATCGCTGCTCATCGTGCCGTCCTTCGTCACCAATGTCTGGCAGCTTTTCGCCGGTCCGAGCTTCTCGGTGATCCTGCGCCGGCTCTGGCTGATGATGGCCGGCATTCTCGCGGGCACGATCGTCGGCGCCCGGCTGCTCGCCAGCGGCAATGTCAAATGGACGACCGCCGGCCTCGGCGCGGCATTGATCGTCTATGCCGCCTACAGCCTTTTGGCGCGGCAACCGACGGTGCCGGCACGCGCCGAGCGCTGGTCGTCGCCGGTCGTGGGCTTCCTCACCGGCCTGGTCACCGGCGGCACCGGCGTCTTCGTGGTGCCTGCCGTGCCTTACATCCAGGCGCTGGGCTTGAGCCGGGACGATCTCATCCAGGCGCTCGGTCTCTCCTTCACCGTGTCGACGATCGCGTTGGCTCTGGGGCTCGCCTCGCATGGCGCCTTCGACGCCGGACATCTGGCGATGTCCGCGCTTGCCATGCTGCCGGCCTTGCTCGGCATGTGGCTGGGGCAAATCCTGCGCCAGAAGATCAGTCCGGCGACTTTTCGCCGCTGGTTTCTGATCTTCCTGATCCTGCTCGGCGTCGAGCTGCTGATGCGGCCTCTCCTCGCCTAGCTGTAAGACACCTTATTGGCCATTTGCCGCGATCACTGCCTCGACATTCTGCCGGTGAACGGTTTCGTACGGCGCGAAGTACTCAACTGCGGTCGTGGCAAACATCTCAGCGCCGAAGGTCCTCAGATCCTGCTTCGCCAAGTCGGGGTCTTGCCGGCAGGCAAGCAGTTTTCGAACATAGGCCTGCGTCGCGGCGATGAGGCTTCGGTCATAGCCACCTGCCTCTATGGCTTGCACAGAACCGTGGTTGGGCAGGATGCGATCGAAATGCCAGCCGGCCATGCGCTCGAGGTCGATCAAATGTTCGCCAAGGCGTTCCGGTTCTGAAACATAGGTGATCGAATCTTCCAGCGTGTCGCCGGCCAGGAGCAGCCCGGCATCGGGCATCAGCAGCACCGTGCCGTCATGGCTGTGGATTTCGACCTGACGCAGTTCGATCGGGATCGTTCCCACCGCCAGGCTGAGGCTGTTCTCGAACGTCCTGTTGGGCAGCACGAGCGGTTTGATCGGCGGGTTGCCGCCCTCGATGTCGGCCCGGCCGCGCTCAAGCGCCGAGGCGGTGAGGGTGTTGGCGATGATCTCGCAATCCTCGAACGCCTCGTTGCCGGCAATATGATCGTCATGCCAGTGGCTGAGCACGACGCGTATCGAGGTTACGCCCATCTCTTCGAGCGTCCGCCGGATGAAGCGGGCATGCGGCAGGGATATGTGCGTGTCATAGACGAGCGCCTGCGATCCATCGACGATCGCATAGGTGCAGACGCCAAGTGTATAGGCGCCGTCGTCGAGCCAATTCGGCTCGTCCGACCAGATGCGAACGCCTTCGACGCGGCCGTCGTAGAAGCCGAGCACGTTCGGTGCCGGACGAACCAGCCGCATCGTTGAGCCGAGGGGTGGTTTGGTCATCTGGCTGCTCTCGGCCGTACCAAGCTCAGCCAAGCAAGTGACCGAGACGGCCGATCTCTTCCGTCGTGGTCGCGAAGCTGGCGACGAAGCGATAGATCGCTTCATTGTCACCGAGGTGTCCGTCGAAGCCCTGCGGCACGCCCCATTCGTAGAATTTGGCGCCGGCCACCTGGAGCTTTTCGGCCGTGGAGCGGGTGAGGATGGCGAACACCTCATTGGCCTGCGGCAGCCAGGCAAGCTTGCCGGCCGGCGCATCCTCGATCGTCTCGGCCAGATGCGCGGCCATCGCATTGGCGTGCCCGGCCATCCGCAGCCACAGATCGTCGGTGAAATACGCCTCGAACTGGGCCGAGATGAAGCGGGCCTTGGAAAAAGTCTGCCCGGCGCGCTGGCGCAGCAGCCGCAGGTCCTTGCCGACGTCCGGATTGAGGATGACGACCGCGTCGGCCATCCAGCAGCCGTTCTTGGTGCCGCCGAAGGAGATGAGGTCGACGCCGCTCTTCCAGGTCATTTCAGCGGGGCTGACGCCTGTCGCCGCAATCGCATTGGCGAAGCGCGCGCCGTCCATATGCAGCGGCAGCTTGTGGCTGCGGCTAACCTCGGCGATCGCCTTGACGTCATCGACGCCATAGACCGTGCCGACCTCGGTCGCCTGGGTGACGCTGACTGCCATCGGCTGACCGGCCGGGGCCAGATCCTGCGAATAGCGCTTTATAGCCCGGTCGAGAGCTTCCGGGTTCATGCGCCCCAGCGGTCCGGGAACCGGCGCCATGCGCGCGCCGCCGGTATAGAAACCGGCAGCACCGAACTCGTCGACATTCATATGCGCTTCGGAATGGCAAAGCGCGATGCCGCCAATGCGATTCAACGCCGCCATCGAAAGCGCGTTGGCCGCGGTGCCGGTGGCGACGAAGAAGACCTGGACTTCGCGCTCGAAGATTTCACTGAAGCGACGATAGACGGCGCGGTCCAGATCGCCGTCGCCATAGGCGGTGGCTGTACCGGCGGCATGGCGGGAGAGGTTGGCCGAAATGTCGGGATGCACGCCCGCCCAGTTGTCGGATGCAAAGAACATCGAGTGGCCCATATCGTGATTGGCAAAAGCGGCGCGACTTGACCGCTTCGTCAAGCGAAGCGCAAGGGCCAATCGGTGGCAAAGCGGTAAAGCCAGCCACACCTCCAAACGGCGCGGACCAAACCTTGCGTTTCTGGCATTCGTCACGAAATTTTGTGTCGCGGCGGTGCCAAGATTTTTGTGAATCGGTCTTGTGTGGCTGCCAGATTTCTGGCATAAAAAATTTAGGACAGTAGTGCTGTCTTATTTTGTCGCACAAAACAGGCTGGACTGGCGTATCATCAATGCCATTCCGGCCATTGTCGCGAGCGGCGGGTAGACGGCCCGGCTCTGACCTGTACGATACCGGATGCGAACCGGGCGTATAGCCGTATGGTTCGATAGATTTCGCGAGACGTGCAGCAGGATCAAGGGGAAGCATTGTGCTTCCCAAGGCAAACCAGCGCCCTGAAACAGTCAGGGCCAAGGTGGAGAACGGAGGATAGGACGATGACGGAACTGACGCCATCTGCGATCAACGGCCAGGCCGCGCAGACGAAAGCGGCAGCCGTTAAACGTCCAACCCGTACCACGGCCAGCGGCATGACCGCGCAGGGCCTCTACGATCCGCGCAACGAGCATGACGCCTGCGGCGTCGGCTTCATCGCCAACATGAAGGGCGTGAAGTCGCACCGGATCGTCGAGGACGGTCTGGCGATGCTGGAGAACCTCACCCATCGCGGCGCCGTCGGCGCCGACCCGCTGGTCGGCGACGGCGCCGGCGTGCTGGTGCAGATCCCGGACGGATTTTTCCGTGAGGAAATGGCGGCCAAGGGTGTCGAGCTGCCGCCGGCCGGCCAATATGGCGTCGGCCACTGGTTCATGCCCCAGGACGCAGCCCTTCGCGCCCATATCGAAGAGATCATCGCCGAATCGGCGCAGTCGGAAGGGTTGCCGCTCATCGGCTTCCGCGACGTGCCGGTCGACAATTCGTCATTGTCGAAGGCCCCGGATATCGTCGCGTCGGAGCCGTTTCATCGCCAGGTGTTCATCGGTCGCACGCCGGACATCACCGACGACGAGGAATATGAGGCGAGGCTCTATCTGCTGCGCAAGGTGATCTCGGGCCGCATCTACGCCGAGAACGACAACAAGGACATCGGTTCCTATTGCGTGTCGCTGTCGGCGCGCACCATCGTCTACAAGGGCATGTTCCTGGCCTACCAGGTCGGTGCCTACTACAAGGACCTCAACGACCCGCGCTTCGAAACGGCGCTGATCCTTGTCCACCAGCGCTTCTCGACCAACACCTTCCCGTCGTGGAAGCTGGCCCATCCCTATCGCATGGTCGCGCATAATGGCGAGATCAACACGGTGCGCGGCAACAACAACTGGATGGCGGCGCGCCAGGCCTCGGTCGATTCCGAGCTGTTCGGCAACAACATCTCGAAGCTGTGGCCGATCTCCTATGACGGCCAGTCGGATACCGCGTGCTTCGACAACGCGCTCGAATTCCTGTTCCAGGGCGGTTACTCGCTCAGCCACGCCATGATGATGCTGATCCCGGAAGCCTGGGCCGGCAACAAGCTCATGGACGCCGACCGCAAGGCTTTCTACGAATACCATGCAGCCCTTATGGAGCCGTGGGACGGCCCGGCGGCGGTGGTCTTCACCGATGGCCGCCAGATCGGTGCCACGCTCGATCGCAACGGCCTGCGCCCGGCGCGCTACATCGTCACCGATGACGACCGCGTCATCATGGCCTCCGAAGCCGGCGTGCTGCCGGTGCCGGAGGAGAAGATCGTGCAGAAGTGGCGGCTGCAGCCCGGCCGCATGCTTCTGATCGACCTTGCCAAGGGCCGCATCGTCTCCGACGAGGAGATCAAATCGGAGATCGCGACCAGGCACCCTTACAAGACCTGGCTCGCCAACACGCAGCTGATCCTGGAAGACCTGAAGCCGGTCGAGCCGCGCGCGCTGCGCAAGGATGTCAGCCTGCTCGATCGCCAGCAGTCCTTCGGCTACACGCAGGAGGACACCAAGCTTTTGATGGCGCCGATGGCGACCACCGGCCAGGAAGCGGTTGGTTCGATGGGCACCGACACGCCGATCTCGGCGATGTCGGACAAGTCGAAGCTGCTCTACACCTATTTCAAGCAGAATTTCGCCCAGGTCACCAACCCGCCGATCGACCCGATCCGCGAGGAACTGGTGATGAGCCTGGTGTCGTTCATCGGGCCGCGGCCGAACATCTTCGATCTCGTCGGCACATCGCGCCGCAAGCGGCTCGAAGTGCGCCAGCCGATCCTGACCAATGGCGATCTGGAGAAGATCCGTTCCATCGGCCATACGGAGGACCGTTTCGACACCAAGACGATCGACATCACCTATGGCTCGAACGAGAATGCTGCCGGCATGCAGGGCGCTATCGACCGGCTCTGCGAGCGGGCGGAGGCGGCGGTCGCCGGCGGCTACAACATCATCATCCTGTCCGACCGCCAGGTCGGACCGGACCGCATCGCCATTCCTTCGCTGCTGGCGACGGCGGCGGTGCACCATCACCTGATCCGCAAGGGCCTGCGCACTTCGGTCGGCCTCGTGGTGGAATCCGGCGAGCCGCGCGAGGTGCACCACTTTTGCTGCCTGGCCGGCTACGGCGCCGAGGCGATCAATCCCTATCTCGCCTTCGACACGCTGCTCGACATGCACAAGCGCGGCGAGCTGCCGGAAGAGGTCGACGAATATGAAGTCGTTTCGCGCTATATCAAGTCGATCGGCAAGGGCATCCTCAAGGTGATGTCCAAGATGGGCATCTCGACCTACCAGTCCTATTGCGGCGCGCAGATATTCGACGCAATCGGGCTGAAGTCGGATTTCGTCGAGAAGTATTTCACCGGCACCGCGACGCTGATCGAAGGCGTCGGCCTGGACGAAATCGCCACCGAAACGCTCAGCCGCCATAGCGATGCCTTCGGCAGCGATCCGGTGCTGCGCAACACCCTCGAGGTCGGCGGCGAATACATGTACCGCATGCGCGGCGAGGCACATATGTGGTCACCCGATGCGGTGGCCAGCCTGCAGCACGCCGTGCGGCAGGGCTCGTGGGACACGTTCAAGGATTATTCGGCGCAGATCGACAGCGCGACCGCACGCGCCCAGACCATCCGCGGCCTGTTCAAGATCAGGCTCGCGGAAGAGACCGGCCGAAAGAAGGTCGCGATCGACGACGTCATGCCGGCGGCCGAGATCGTCAAGCGCTTCTCGACCGGCGCGATGTCGTTCGGCTCGATCTCCAGGGAAGCGCATACGACCTTGGCGCGCGCCATGAACCAGATCGGTGGCAAGTCGAACACCGGCGAGGGCGGCGAAGAGGCCGACCGTTATCTGCCGCTGCCCGGCGGCGGCAAGAACCCGGAACGCTCGGCGATCAAGCAGGTCGCGTCCGGACGCTTCGGTGTGACGGCCGAATATCTGGTCAATTCCGATGTCATGCAGATCAAGGTCGCGCAGGGCGCCAAGCCCGGCGAGGGGGGCCAACTCCCTGGACACAAGGTCGACGCGACCATCGCCAAGGTCAGGCATTCGACGCCCGGCGTCGGCCTGATCTCGCCGCCGCCGCATCACGACATCTATTCCATCGAGGATCTGGCGCAGCTGATCTACGATTTGAAGAACGTCAATCCGGCGGCCGACGTTTCGGTCAAGCTCGTGTCGGAAGTCGGTGTCGGCACTGTCGCGGCAGGCGTCGCCAAGGCGCGTGCGGACCATATCACCATCTCCGGCTATGACGGCGGCACCGGCGCTTCGCCGCTGACCTCGCTCAAGCATGCCGGCAGCCCGTGGGAAATGGGCCTTGCCGAAACGCATCAGACGCTGGTGCTCAACGGCTTGCGCTCCCGCGTGGCGCTGCAGGTCGATGGCGGCCTGCGCACCGGGCGCGACGTCGTCATCGGCGCGCTGCTCGGCGCCGACGAGTTCGGCTTCTCGACCGCGCCGCTGATCGCGGCCGGCTGCATCATGATGCGCAAGTGCCACCTCAATACCTGCCCGGTTGGCGTGGCGACGCAGGACCCGGTGCTGCGCAAGCGCTTCAAGGGCGCGCCCGAGCACGTCATCAACTTCTTTTTCTATGTAGCGGAAGAGGTGCGGGCGCTGCTCGCCGGAATGGGCTTCACCCATCTCGACCAGATCATCGGCGACACCGATCTGCTGGAAAAGCGCGACGTCATCCAGCACTGGAAGGCGCGCGGGCTCGATTTTTCGAAGATGTTCTTCAAGCCGGACGCGCCGCATGAGGCGCTGCACTGGACCGAGCGGCAGAAGCATCCGATCGACGACGTGCTCGATCGCAAACTGATCGAGCTGGCCAAGCCGGCGCTCGAAGCCAAGCAGCCCGTCAGCATCGAAGTGCCGATCCGCAATGTCGACCGGTCCACCGGCGCCATGCTGTCGGGCGAAGTCGCCAAGCGCTTCAAGCACAAGGGGCTGCGCGAGGACACGATCAAGGTGAAGCTCACCGGCACCGCCGGGCAGTCCTTCGCTGCTTTCCTGGCGCGCGGCATCTCGTTCGAGCTGGTCGGCGCCGGCAACGACTATGTCGGCAAGGGCCTGTCGGGCGGCCGCATCGTCATCCGCCCGCCGGAAGAGGCCAAGATCGTTGCTGCCGACTCGATCATTGTCGGCAACACCGTTCTTTACGGCGCGACCGAAGGCGAAGCCTATTTCGCCGGTGTCGCTGGCGAGCGTTTCGCGGTGCGCAATTCCGGCGTTGCCGCCGTCGTCGAAGGCGTCGGCGATCATGGCTGCGAATACATGACCGGCGGCATCGTCGTCGTGCTGGGAAAAACGGGGCGCAACTTCGCGGCCGGCATGTCGGGCGGCGTCGCCTATGTGCTGGACGAGAAGGGCGATTTCGCCGAGCGCTGCAACATGGCGATGGTCGAACTGGAGCCGGTTCCGGAAGAGGACGACCTGATGGAGAAGCTGCTCCATCACGGCGGCGACCTCGATCACAAGGGCCGCGTCGACGTTTCAGGCGACATGACCAGCCATGACGAGGAACGGCTCTACCAGCTGATCTCGAACCACGTGCATTTCACCGGTTCGGTGCGCGGCCGCGAGATACTAGACGATTGGCAGAACTTCCGGCCGAAATTCCGGAAAATCATGCCGGTGGAATACCGCCGCGCGCTGATCGAGATGGAACGCATGCGCATGAGCGTGGCGGCGGAATAGGTTTCGGGTATGGCCGGGGAGATAGTCCTCCGGCCGCCATCCTCACCAACAATCCTGACCCCGAGAGCATGACCCCGAAAAGTGGGAACCGGTTTTCGGAAGGTCATGCTCCAACAAGGCACGGTTGCCACGGCGGCCTTATGGGGTTAACGGGTGCGCCGACAAAAGCGTGCCTTCGGACAGCAGGGACTGGACTATGGGCAAGGTAACAGGCTTTCTCGAGATCGACCGGCAGGTGCACAAGTACCAGCCAGCTTCCGACCGCGTCCGGCATTTCCGCGAATTCACGCTGCCGATGTCGGACAAGGAGGTCGAGAAACAGGCCGCGCGCTGTATGGATTGCGGCATTCCGTTCTGCCACGGACCGACCGGCTGCCCAATCCACAACCAGATCCCGGACTGGAACGACCTCGTCTACAATGGCGATTGGGACAACGCGATCCGCAACCTCCATTCGACCAACAATTTCCCGGAATTCACCGGCCGCATCTGCCCCGCGCCCTGCGAGGAAGCCTGCACGCTGAACCTCGAGGACATTCCGGTCGCCATCAAGACCGTCGAGCAGGCGATTGCCGACAAGGCCTACGAGACGGGCCATATCCGGCCCTATCCACCGGAAAAGAAGACGGGCAAGCGGGTTGCCGTCATCGGCTCCGGGCCGGCCGGCATGGCCGGGGCGCAGCAGCTCGGCCGCGCCGGCCACGACGTGCATGTCTATGAGCGCGAGAGCCGCCCGGGCGGGCTGATGCGCTACGGCATTCCGGACTTCAAGATCGAGAAGCACTATATCGACCGGCGCATCGAGCAGATGCAGGGCGAGGGCGTGACCTTCCATTGCGGCGTCAATGTCGGCGTCGACATGAAGGTCGCCGATCTACTCGAGGAATTCGACGCCGTGCTCTATTGCGGCGGCTCGGAAACGCCGCGTCCGGCCGGCATTCCGGGCAGCGATCTCAGCGGCGTCTACGATGCCATGCCCTATCTGGTGCAGCAGAACCGCCGCGTCGGCGGCGAGCCTATTCAGTCGGTGGCCTGGCCCTCGCACCCGATCATCGCCGGCGGCCAGCATGTCGTCGTTGTCGGCGGCGGCGACACCGCGTCCGACTGCATCGGCACCGCCTTCCGACAGGGCGCGGTGCGCGTGACGCAGCTCGACATCCGTCCGCAGCCGCCGGAGAAGGAAGACAAGCTCGCGGTATGGCCCTACTGGGCGACGAAGATGCGCACATCGTCCTCGCAGGCCGAAGGTGCGGAACGCGAATTCCAGGTGGCGACGCTCGAGTTCATCGGCGAGGAGGGCCAACTCACCGGCGTGCGCTGTTGCGAGGTCGACGACAGGCGCAAGCCGATCGCCGGCAGTGAGTTCGTCATCCGCGCCGACCTCGCTTTCATCGCCATCGGCTTTGCCGGTCCGGCCGGCGACAGCGTGATGAAGGAGCTCGACGGCCAGGTTAAGGTCGTCACCGACAGCCGTCGTTCGCACAATGTCGAGGCGAACGACCGCGACTACAGGACCAGCGTCGACAAGCTCTATGCGGCTGGCGACGTGCGCCGCGGCCAGTCGCTGGTGGTGTGGGCGATCCGCGAGGGCCGCCAGGCGGCGCGCTCGATCGACGAGGCGCTGATGGGATCGACGGTGCTGCCGCGCTGAAGCGGCGATCTGCGGGAGCGATTCGCTGTTTCCATGAAACGGTGAGACGCCCTAAGGCCTGTTTACAGTCATCGGATTGCGAGGAAAGCGGTGACGAGATTAAGGAGTCCGGCGAAGCAAGCATCGGTCTTTTCGTAACGGGTTGCGATGCGTCGGAATGCCTTGAGATGGCAGAAGAA